>JAJZDO010000837.1 GCA_021805955.1 Acidobacteriota bacterium | reverse complement strand
AGACATCCGCGATAAGCGGCCCAGCTCCTTCAGCCCTTCCTTTTTCACCGCCTCCGGCATCCCGGCGGCTTCCAGTTTCTCGCGCAGCTCTTCAATATCTTTTTGACCTTCGTCGAGTTCGCCCAACTCCTTCTGGATGGCCTTCATCTGCTCCCGCAGGTAATAATCCCGCTGCGACTGCTGCACCTGGTCCTGTACCTCAGTCTGGATCTTGTTCCGCAGTTGCTGCACTTCCAGCTCCTTGGCCAGATGCCGGTTCATGCGCGTCATTCGCCCCATCACGTCCGGCGTTTCCAGCAGCTCCTGCTTATCGATCGTCGAAAGAATCGGCAGCGAAGACGCAATAAAGTCAACCAGCCGGCCCGGCTCGTCGATATTCAACGCAATCGTTTGCAGCTCGTCCGACAGCGTCGGCGATGCGGTCACAATGTGCTGAAACTGCGCCAGAATATTGCGCTGCAATGCCTCCGCCTCCGGGCTCTTCTCCGGATCGATATCTTCAATCACTTCCACTTCCGATTTCATGTACGGAGTCGATTGATCGAAATCCGTCAGCCTCACCCGCTCTGTGCCTTCAGTAAAAACGAACAAGCTTTGATTCGGCATTTTCACCACTTTATGCACCGTCGCCAGAGTCCCCACCGAGTACAAATCCGACGGCTGAGGAGCGTCCATCCGCGCTTCGCGCTGCGCGACGACGATAATGGTTTTCTCTTCCCCTAAAGACTGCACCAGTTGGATGGAGCTTTCCCGCCCAACCGTCAACGGCAACACGGCATGGGGAAACAGAACCGTATCTCGAACTGGCAGAACAGGATAGACCTGTTTTGAACCATTTTGTTCGCGGCCCTTCCGCTCTCCAGGATGAATCACACTTAAGAAATCGCTGGACATTGAGTCCCCCTCTATCAATCTTTATGAATCTTAGACGCCAAGAATCGTCCTCGGTTGCAAATATATTATCGGCCTGGCAGCCGTGATCCCCCCGTTCCCTCTATAGTTTCGATGCAGGATTCAGTACCCGGTACCGCCCCAATTCCTTTATTGTGGAACACACTTTGCTCAGTTCGAAGAGCGCCGCATCGGCCTCCTCATTACCCGGGATTGCGACATCGGCGTAGAACATGTATTCCCACGGGCGGCCCGTCATGGGTCTCGACTCGATCTTGGTCAGGTTTAGTTGGCGCGCGGCAAACGTATTCAGCGCCTGCAGCAGTGCGCCCGGTTGATTCTCCAACACGAATGCGACCGATAGTTTCGTCGGCGCCGCTTCTCTGGGAGCGGTGCCATGCCTGCGAATCAACCAAAAGCGAGTGTAACTCTCTTCGCGATCTTCGATGCTCTCCTCAAGAATGCTCGTGCCATACTGCCGAGCGGCCTGTTTGCTGCCGATCGCCGCCAGATGGTTTTGCTTGGCTTCGGCCACATGACGAACCGCGCCCGCTGTATCGTAAAAACCTATCGCCTCCAACTGCGGATGCGCGGCAAAGAATCTTTTACACTGCGCCAGCGCGACTGGATGCGATAACACCTGCCGCACCGTTTCCATCGTGACACCCTGCGCAACCATCAGGTTATGACGAATTCGCATTTCCAGTTCCCGCTCAACTACAAATTCGTGCGCGAAGAACAGATCGTAAAAATCCATCACCGAACCTGCCAGACTATTCTCCACCGGAATCACGGCGGCATCCACTCGGCTGCTACCCAACGCTTCCAGCACAGCTCCGGCCGCTGCGCACGGCACAATCGCGCCTTCCGCAACCAGAGTCAGACTCGCTTCGTGGCTGAAAGAGCCAAGCTCTCCCTGAATCGCTACTTGCATCGAACCCCCCTGATCGAACAGCAAAACAAGAAATGATTTACATCCGGCGGCAACCTTCTATGCGCTTACGCGCAACTTATCACATGTATCGGCTTCGCCCGTAAGGAGACCCAACAAATGTTGTGGACCATCTTTGTAGTCCTTCTGATCTTGTGGCTGCTCGGATTCATCGGCTTCCACGTACTCGGCGCGTATATCCATATCCTCCTCGTGATTGCACTGGTTGTCCTTATCTTTGCAATCATCGGCGGACGACGCAGCGCAATTTAGTTCATCCACCCAGCGGGTGGGACCGTTCCGCTGCAATGTGGGACGCTCCATCTCAACAGTTTCGCAAATCCGGTCTCATAATCCACCCCGGATCGATCTGCGAAGCAAACAAGTTAGCCCAAGGAGCACTCCCCATGAACAAGGATCAAGTCACTGGAAAAGTCGAGCAGGTTACCGGCAAAATCAAACTGGGTATAGGCGAAGCCGTCGGCAACGACGATCTAGCCAATAGCGGCGTAGCCGACCAGGTAAAGGGCACAGCCAGGGAGACCTGGGGCAATGTGAAGGATGCGATGAACACGACCGGCGAACGGCACGCTCATGACACGCGCGAAAACATTTCCCGTAACATCGTTGACGCGAAAAATCGCGTCAACGATAAGATCGATGCCGTCAAGGAAGAGCATCGCATGAATGACGCTTCCGATCGGTCCGCATAATCGTTCGAGCCGCTGGATCGACTTGGCCGAACATACACATGATTGATTGACTGCCCGTAGAAACGCCCTCAGGCGTAGCTCCCTGGGGGCGTTCTTGCTGCCAGCCGGCTATTTTCGGAACAGTAAGTCTGCGGCAACGGCCAGGAAAAAAATAAACGAGATAATTCCGTTCATCATGAAAAAAGCCGCATTCAGCCGTCGCAGGTCGTGCGGAGAGACCAGTCGATGTTCATAGAGCAGCATCGCAGCCACCGCGACGACTCCCAGGATGGTAATCCATCCCAGATGAAACAGAACAATCAACGCGATGAGCAAAACCAGCATCGCCAGGTGCATGGCCCGCGCAATCCAAAATGCGGCCTGCAGTCCAAACGCCTGCGGAATACTATGCAGCCCTGCCTCAAGGTCATGTGCATAATCCTGGCAGGCGTACAGCACGTCGAACCCGCCCACCCAGAACAGCACCGCTCCCGTTAGCGCCACGATGCGCGGATCGAGCGACCCTCGCACCGCAATCCACGCCGCTGAAGGAGCGATCCCCAGCGCCAGCCCCAGCACCAGGTGCGACCAGTGCGTGAACCGTTTTGCATACGAATACAGAAAGATCACGGCCAACGCCAACGGGGCAAGTTCCAGCGTCATTCGATTCAACCGGCTCGCCCCCACCAAAAAAATCGCCGCCGCCACAATCGTGAAGCCAATCGTAAACCGCGCGCTCAGTAGGCCCGCCGGAATGGCCCTGCCGGCCGTGCGCGGATTGACGCGATCGATCTCCGCATCCGCCCACCGATTGAAAGCCATGGCCGCGGAGCGTGCCGCGATCATGCAGACGACAATCCAAAACAAAACCCGCCATGGTGGCAACCCTCGCGCCGCCAGCATCGCGCCGGTCAGCGCAAATGGCAGCGCGAATACGGAATGCTCCCACTTGATCATCTCGAGCGTGGTACCAAGACTACCGCTCATTCTGCGCATCCTTCTTTAAAAGAGGGCATTGTCCCTTCGCATCTCATCGGCAAACCCTGTTTCTTTAAGTGTAGAGCCTGACTGCGGCCACTTCACAGCAAGAGACTGTGAAACCTCCGCTCCAATCCTCGCATTTCAAATTCGGTTCAAATCTTTCACCGCCTACCGCCAGTACAATTCAATAATGGGTACAGTACTGGGACTGCCAACACACTCATTGCACCTCGATGTAATTTCTGCTACGAACTGATTCCACAATGCATCTAAGTTCCATCCAGTGGAAGATGTAGTCCCCATTCACACCGCCTCTGTCTAAGATTGAAACGCAGCTCAAAGGTCATAAGGAAAAAGCGAATTTGACCGCCAGCAAAGAACAACAGATCAATCCGTGGCTCATCGCGCTTTCGGTGGTTCTGCCGACATTCATGGAAGTGCTCGACACCTCCATTGCTTCGGTGGCGCTGCCGTATATCGCCGGAAGTCTGTCGGCCAGCACCAATGAAGCCACATGGGTGCTCACCAGCTATCTGGTCGCCAACGCCATTATTCTGCCCGTCAGCGGCTGGTGTGCGCAGCGGTTCGGGCGCAAGCGATTCCTGATGACCTGTATCGTCATCTTCACCATCAGTTCCTTTGCCTGCGGCGCGTCTACTAGTCTGGCCATGATCCTGCTGGCGCGAGCGGTACAGGGTGCGGGCGGCGGCGCGCTCCAGCCCATATCGCAGGCCATCATGCTGGAAAGCTTTCCCGAGGAGAAGCGCGGCCAGGCCATGGCTGTATATGGACTCGGCGTCGTAGTCGCTCCCATTCTTGGCCCAACCCTGGGCGGCTATCTCACCGACGCCTATTCCTGGCGTTGGACCTTCTACATCAATATCCCCATCGGGATTCTGGCGCTGATTATGATCTCGCGCTTCGTCCGCGATCCGGACTATATCCGCGACGCCAAGCCCGGTCCTTTGGATGGGATCGGCCTGGGATTGCTCGCCACCTGGCTGGCTTGTCTGCAAATCATTCTCGACAAGGGTCAGGAAGATGACTGGTTTGGCGCCACTTGGATTCGCTGGGCCACAGCCATCCTCATCGTCTCCTTCGTCGCGTTCGTTTGGCGCATGTTGAGCGAGAAAAGGCCATTGGTGAATCTGCGCGTCTTTCTCCATCGAAACTTCGCCCTCGGCTGCATTCTCATCGCGCTGTTTGGCGGATGTATCTATGGCCTGATCACGCTGCTCCCGCTGTTCTACCAGGAGGTGATGCTGTACCCGGCCTTCAATGCCGGCATTGCTGTCAGTCCCCGCGGCTTGGGAGCTATTGTGGCCATGCCAATCATCGGCATTCTCACGTCCAAAATGGATAACCGCTGGCTAATTGGCGGAGGTTTTTTGATCTTCGGC
>JAJZDO010000945.1 GCA_021805955.1 Acidobacteriota bacterium | reverse complement strand
TCCGCGCAGGCGCACACTACGCCAGCCGAAGTTCAAGTTCTCGCAAAGCGGCCCAACTTCTCCCGAGTACCGCCCTTCGCTATTCGTCATGGAGCGAATTTTCTCGGACCCGCTATGCGGGCCATGGTTTTGCTCGGCTTTTTGTCGTTTTTGACGGGAAGATTGGCCGCACAAAACACAGGCGCAACAGGGCTATCCATAAGCGTCAATCCATTGATAGGCACCGACCGCGGGCCGGATGGCAACATCAATCTGTTTCCGGGAGCCACAGTACCCTTCGGCATGGTGCAACTCAGCCCGGACACCGAAAGCTTTGGATATGGCTATCACTATTACCAGAACACGATCCAGGGCTTCAGCATGACACACATGAGCGGACCAGGATGTCCGAATGACGGGGAAGTGTTCTTCACAGGAACCACCGGTCCCGTCCTGACGCAGTTGACCGATTTCGAGTCGCCGTATTCCCATGACCAGGAATCGGCTGCGCCGGGATATTACCAGGTGAACTTATTGCGCTGGGGCATCAATGCTGAACTCACCGCAACGAACCGCACTGGATTGGCGCAATTTTCATTTCCGGCGGGAAAACCGGCGAACATTCTGGTTCCCATTAGCCACACGCTGAACGACACAGCAGCCTCCAATGTACACATCGTAGGCGATCGGCAAATCGAAGGCTATGTCGTGAATCATATTTTCTGCGGCCACGAACAAACCTACAAGGTCTATTTTGTGATGACCTTCGACCACCCATTTTCTAAGTTCGGAACATGGAATGGCATTCAAACTGCCGATTCAGGAAATTTGGCGGATGGCAACCGCACCGAAACCCAAACCGACCATGGCCAATGGATTGGCGCCTACGCCAGCTGGCCAGCTGCGGACCATGCGCAGACCGTCACAGCGAAAATTGCCATTTCCTACGTGGACCAGGCTGGCGCGGAGAACAATCTACAAACAGAAGCAGCCGGCAAGAGCTTCTCTCAGGTTCGCAGCCAGGCAAATGCAGAATGGAACGAGGCACTGGGTTCTATCGATGTCACCGGAGGCACGCCTGACAGGCGCAGGGTGTTTTACACCGGCCTGTATCACAGCCTGCTGATGCCCACCGTTTTCAGCGATGCCGACGGGCGGTATATAGGGTTTGACCAGAAAATTCATCAGGTCGCTTCCGGCCATTTGATTTACGTCAATTACTCGGACTGGGACACCTACCGCAGCGAAATGCCGTTGCTGGCACTGATTGAGCCGCAGCGGACACAGGACATGGCGCAATCCGTCGTGCTGATGTACCAACAGGGAGGCTGGATACCCCGCTGGCCCGAACTCAACTACTATGCGAACTCGATGGCAGGCAGTCCGCTGACTATCATCTTATCCACGACATGGCTGGATGGCCTGCACGGGTTCGATATCGACAATGCATGGAAGGGAATGCTGCTGGATGCGACGCAAGCTCCTCCGCCCGACGCCCCCTACAAAGGTGAGCTCGGTATCGACTGGATCAACAAGATCCACTACGTCCCCAACGACAAAATCGACTACGGTTCTGTCTCGCAAATTCAAGAGGACGCTATTGCTTACACCTCGCTCTATCGTCTGGCATTGAAGCTGGGCAAGACAGACGATGCGAAGATGCTATACCAGCGCGCGCTCTACTATCGCAATGTCTTCAACCCGCAGGACCGTTTCTTCCGTCCGCGCAATGCGGACGGCCAGTGGGTCCAGTACTTTGACCCTTCTGAGGATGGACACCATGGGCACGGCTTTGTTGAAGGCTCGGGCTGGCATTACCAGTGGCTGGCGCCGTCGGACATGGCCTGGCTGGTTCAGGCGATGGGCCCAGACCTCTTCAACCAGCGGCTCGGCAAATTTTTTGACTACAAGAAGCCCGAGGTGTACGGCAATCGTTACAACCCGTACAACGAAACCGATCTGGAAGCTCCGTTCGAGTTCAATTTCTCCGGCAAGCCGTGGGAGACTCAGCGTGTCGTCCGCCGTGTCTTGGCGGAGAATTACACGAACACTCCCGAGGGCATCCCCGGCAACGACGATTGCGGCGAAATGTCTTCCTGGGCAGTCATGACCATGATGGGCATCTACACCATCGACCCATCCAGCCTGGCCTACGAACTGGTCAGCCCGGTCTTCTCCAAGGTTGTCATCCGCCTGAAGGCTCCATATTCCGGCAAGGCATTCACTATCGAAACGTCTCCAAACCCAGAATCAACTCCATATATCCAAAGCGTGCAGCTCAATGGCCACGCCCAACAGCGCAACTGGATTGCCTATCAGGACATGACCAAGGGTGGCACATTGCATTTCGACCTTGGCTCCAACCCCAATCACTCGTGGGGTTCGGCGGCAAAGGACGTACCTCCGTCGTTGAGCGATGAGCAACCGTAATTTTCGAGTGTATGGCATCCGCTGGAGATGAACCCTCGGGAGGCGACGGTTTGCCAACGGGTTCGGGGTATTGCGCCGCCGACCGGACCGTTGGCTATAGCTGTTCTCCAATTGCTGTATAGCGATTGGCAAAGAGAGGTTATCATCCTGAACGAAGTGAAGGACCTCGCGGTTCGCGCAACCCGCGAGATCCTTCGCCTTCGGCTCAGGACGACAATATCAGTGTCGCGCTCTATACCAAATAGGAGAAACTCTCTAGAATCGGCGGCGGGACCCGGATTTCACTTCAGATCAGTCCCAATATTGCGATGCCTAGAACTGCGCTACAGGCGAGGAAAGCCTGTGGCGATATGCTGCTGCAGCGACAACTCCAAGCCAGCTCACGGATCACAACCTTGAGCTATCCAGTATTTCGTCCTGCTCGCGACCCCTGCGGCTTCATACAGCGTCGGGCACGGAGGGCCCCAAGAACGCTCGAAGCATCATGGAAATGCCAAGGGAGATCAATACGCCTTGAATGAGAATAGTCGCGTTATATCGATCGGCAAACGCCAGATACGTGACCACCACACCCCATGTGTGAACTTCCCCCATAAATGCTTGCATCCAGCGTGCCTGGTTCGCGCCCGCGGGAACGCGGGGCGAAGTGGCCGGAAAGAAACGGGGCACAATGAGCACATACGCGGCGTATGCTTCTCCGCGTTCTGTGGCGAGGTTACGTTCTTCGGTACGGATTAGCAGCAAGATCAGCACCGTCACGGCAATCACGACGAAAAGTGCGCCGCTGGGAGGCATCAGAATCGCCACGGCCAAGGTATACAGCCACAGCCCCACATACAGAGGATTCCGGACATACCGATAGGGGCCATCGGCGACCACCCGCTCCGCGTGCAGTTCGCTGTCCTGGACCGCGGGACTTCTAAGATAGGCCGCTGCCCAGGTGCGCAGCAAGGCTGCCAGCAACGCCATCAGAATGGCCAGGCCCATGACCAGAACGGTGGATGTGGCCATTGAAAGAGTCCCCTGGCTGGCCAGTACGCCAGAGAGCCAAAGCCATGTAGACGCCGGATGCGCGCCCTGCAGTCGATCGAGCGGCGCCCAAAATCCACAAACAAAGATGAGAATCAGCGCCGACCTGCGATAGCGAAACAGCCATTCAGAAGGTCTCATGCGACTCAAGCCACCTATATGGCCGCGCCCAAGGCCGTTAAGAGGGCATCGAAGTCTTCCAGACCCGAGTATTCAATCACGACTCGACCCCTACCTTGCTTGTCCTCGATGCGAACCTTAAGTCCAAGCTGGCGTTGCAACCGTTCCTGAGCTTCGCGGACATTAGGATCGAGCGGATGGATATTCGCTTTATGTTCGCCATCCTGCTGTTTCTTTTCCGGATTCAGCAGGCCTTGCACGTAGGTTTCGGTTTGCCGAACCGACATCGCCAATGCCGTTACCTTGCCCATGGCTTTCAAGATTCTCTCAGCGGAATCCAGCGCCAGCAGCGCGCGAGCATGACCAAAGCTTAGGTCGCCCGATTCCACCTTCCCTTGGACCTCAGCTGGAAGACGCAGGAGACGGAGAAAATTGGCCACCGTCGCGCGATCCTTCCCTGTCCGCTGGGCCACCTGCTCCTGCGTCATTTTGAAGTCCCGGCTAAGTCGGTCATAGGCGCGCGCCTGTTCCATCGGGTTCAGATCGGCGCGCTGGAGATTTTCGACGATAGTCATTTCCATGGCCTGCTCGTCGGAAACCTGGCGCAGGATGGCAGGTACGGTGGTCTTTCCGGCCTTTTCTGAAGCGCGCCAGCGACGTTCGCCGGCAATCAGTTGGAAACGGCCATTGGGAAGCGGGCGCACGATAATCGGCTGGACGACGCCGCTGGCCGTGATCGATCGAGCCAGTTCGTCCAGCTTTTGCGGATCGACGCGCATTCGGGTCTGGTATGGGTTGGCGTCGATCTGAGTGACAGGAATGTCGCGGGGCGTGCCACCCGGATGCGAGACAAGGGGGGCCTCGCCGTTATCCGGGGTCGTCCTTGCCGCCAACGCTTGTTCGCGCGAACCACTTTCTACCGGGGCATGCGTGGACAGAAGCGATTCCAAGCCTTTGCCGAGGGCGCGGCGCTTGGGAACCTCAATTTTACCTGGACTTTTTATTTCTATTCGAGACATACGGCGAAACTCTCCATACGGAAATCCATTCCATCAGAACTCAGCGGATACATTGCTTGAGGGCACATTGCTGTCGTCCGGCTAACACAGGCCAAAAATCAAGCGAATCAGGTATAGGGCCAGAAGTGGACCTTCGCTCCTTGAGATCGCTTGGCGGCATCACGGCGTGCTTTTTCCCGCGGGCTTTCAATCTTGTTGCGCAGCAGAATCTCCCGAGCGAGCTCCATATAGCTTTCGGCGCCGCGAGAGCGTGGCTCGTAAATCTGGACCGGCTTGCCATGGCTGGGCGCTTCTGCCAGCCGAATATTTCGCCGTATGT
>JAJZDO010000206.1 GCA_021805955.1 Acidobacteriota bacterium | reverse complement strand
GTGGCCCGCGAAGCGATGGAGGCGGCGCATCGGCATGGCACCGTCATTTCCTATGACCTGAACTATCGCGACTCGCTGTGGAAATCGATTGGCGGCAAGAAGCGCGCCTGCGAAGTGAATCGGGAACTGGCCAGCTTGGTTGACGTGATGCTGGGCAATGAAGAGGACTTTACCGCTGCGCTGGGATTTGAAATCAAGGGTGTCGATGAGGACCTCGCCGACCTGGACACAGCGCAGTTTCGCGCCATGATTCACCGCGCGGTCGCCGATTATCCCAACTTCCGCGTGGTGGGAACCACGCTGCGCCACGCAAAAACCGCCACCAGCAACGATTGGGGCGCCATCTGCTACTGCGATGGCGAGTTCTACGAAGCGCGACCCATGCCCGATCTGGAAATTTTCGATCGCGTCGGCGGCGGCGATTCCTTCGCGTCGGGACTGATCTACGGACTGCTCAGCGGCAAAGGTCCGCAGTGGGCGGTCGATTGCGGCTGTGCCCACGGAGCGTTGGCGATGACCACGCCCGGCGACACCACCATGGCAACTTTCAACGAAGTCGAGCGACTGATGCGGGGCGCCAGCGCACGAGTGATTCGATAACGCTGCACCTGGACCATTAGTCAACCAAGGAGAACGTGATGGACAAGACAAAAATCATGCAGCACATGCACGAGCTGGGCCTGGTTCCGGTCCTGCGCGCCTCCTCCGCGCAGGAAGCGATTGCCATCGCCGACGCCATTCTGGCAGGCGGCGTCAACATCCTGGAAGTCACAATGACCGTGCCTGGCGCCATTCGCGTCATTGAGCAACTGGCCAACCACCACGGCGAAAAATTGCTGCTCGGAGCGGGCACGGTTCTTGACGCCGAGACCGCTCGCAACTGCATTCTTGCAGGAGCTCAATTTATTGTCAGTCCGGCGCTGGATCTGCGCACCATTGAGCTATGCCGCCGTTACAGCGTGCCCATCATGCCGGGCGCGTTGACGCCCACCGAAATTGTCACTGCGTGGCAGGCAGGCGCTGACGTCGTCAAGGTGTTTCCATGCAGCGCTCTGGGTGGCGCGAAATATCTGAAGGCCCTGCAGGGTCCGTTGCCGCAGATTCAACTGATTCCCACCGGCGGCGTTTCGCTCAGCACGGCAGAGGAGTTTCTCGCGGCGGGAGCGTTCGCGCTGGGGGTTGGCGGTGACCTGGTCGATGCCAAGGCTGCGCGGGAAGGCCGCACCAGCATCATCACAGAAAACGCGCAGAAATACATCGCCATCGTCAAAAAATTTCGCAGCGCCGGAAGCTAGCCCAATCGCCTTTGAAAATCGACCGCGAAATCGCAATCCACGGGTCCATGGCAAAACTGACCTTGCCCCGCAAAACGTTCCCCATATAGCGCTCTGAGAAGATGAAGATATTGAAGGAGCAGGGAAGATGGAGCGTTTACCGAGGAAGGTCTACACCTGCGCGTTCAAGCAGGAGGCGGTGCGGATGGTGGAGTCGGGGCAGACGATGGCGGCGACCGCACGCAGCTTGGGAGTGGTGGAGCAGACGCTGTTCAACGGGGTGAAGGCGCAGCGGGAAGGCAGTCGGCACGGGTTCCCTAGCATTACGATTGGAAGCATGTGGATTGACGATGCATCCAGAAAAGTCAAAGATTGTGTATTGCAAGGACAGCGGTCGTACAGGAAACTATCCACATGCGCAGTTTACGTTTCTCGGTTTCACTTTTTGCCCGGGGGATGCTCGAAACAAGCAGGGCCGGATATTTACAAGTTTTCAGCCGGGGGAAAGTAACGAGGCCACGAAGCGAATGCGACAAACTGTGCGTGCATGGAGGCTGCACCGGCAGACTCCGGGAACGCTGGCCGAACTGGCACAGCAATATGACCCCGTGATTCGCGGGTGGTGGAACTACTATGGGAAATTCTATCGGACGGCGATGTACAAGCTGCTTGGATTTATTGACCTGAAGCTTGAACAATGTGCCAGACGGAAATACAAAAATCTGTCGCGTCATAAACAGGAAAGTGCGGACTGGCTCCGCCAAATGAAGCGCGTATACCCAGAGATGTTTTCGCTGGAGTATTGCCGGATATAGGGCTGGGTAATGGGAGCCGTATGGCGCGAGAGTGTCACGTGCGGTTCTGCGAGAGACTCAGGGCGCAATTCTCTGGGCCTACTCACCCAAGGACATGGATGACTGAATTCGCAGGCACTTGGAAACGCATAGCTTTTGTTATGAAACCAGTCTGATGGGGACAGTGATGGAAAGAGATTGCAGCGGAGAAGTTCGCGGAAAATTTCCTCTGCCTGCGATTCTCCGCCGGTTCATGACGGCGATTATTGCTCTCACGGTGGCGTCATGGGGAATCAGTTACTTCTGCTATCGAGTGCTGCATCTGCACTATCCGTATTCCTATCCGATGGTGCCCCGGCAGTTTCGCCAACTGGATTTCACCATGTACGCGGGCTGTTTCCCGCAGTTGCCGCACTTTCCGGAAACCTGTGCGAATTCCACCGCTTATCCGGCGCCGGCTCTCATGGTGTATCAGTTTTTTTACCTGTTTCCCCATCCGCTATTGGTGTTTATGGCAACTGGGGTATCCATGTTTGTGGCAGCAGCAGTCCTGTTAGCACGCGCACTGGTGCGGCGCGGTGTGGCGCGGCGAAGTGCATATCTTTTTACCGGAGCAGCGCTAATTTGCTCCTACCCGATTTTGTTTGCGATGGACCAGGGCAACATTGAGGTGTATCTGTGGCTGCTTCTAGCCCTGGGAGTCTGGGCTTATATGCGTGGCGGATGGATGCTGGCGGCTACGCTGTTCGGAGTGGCAGCTTCGATGAAATTCTATCCGGCAGTATACCTGGGACTGCTGCTGGCGAAGAAGCGCTACAAAGCATTTTTCTTCGGAATTCTGGTGGTAGTCCTGGCGACCATACTTTCGCTGTGGATCTTAGGCCCCACTATCCACCTTGCCTACCTGGGAGTTACCCATAGGCTGCACAATTTTGGTTCTACCTACGTATCGACAACACAGCCAGGCGGAATTGGATTCGATCACTCCCTGTTCAGCTTGGTAAAAGCCACGCAGCCGGGTCGGAGTTATCGGATGTACGCCAGCCTCTATCTACCATTCGCGGCGGTTGTCGGAATCGTAGTATATTTCTGGCGAATCTGGCGATTGCCTCGGATCAATCAAGTCTTAGCTCTCACCATTGCAGCCGTCGTATTGCCGCCGTTTTCCATTGAGTACACCTTGATTCATCTTTATATTCCCTGGGCCTTGTTGACGCTCTATGCGGTTGAGATAGCAGGATCGTCTGGAAGCTTGCAGCGGGTACGCGGATTAGGATTCTGTTTTGTTTGTTTTGCATTCCTCATGACGCCCGAAAGCTACTTTATCGTTGACGGAATCCGCTACAGCGGACAGCTAAAAGCACTGGTGCTGGTCGCGCTGTTCGTGGCAGCTCTGCGATATCCGTTCGTTGAGACGGGAGAGACGCAGAGGGCCTAACGTTCGAGGCGCGTGGGCTGATTCATGCCGCCGGGAAGTCTGGATGCGAACGGCGACGAGCAGACCGAGTACCATCCTTGCAGATTGCACGCCCAGTCGCGCGACGGCTCGCTGCTGTCCAGCCGCTTGACAATGCCCAGCAATTGTGGGGTCGTCGTATTCCCTGTGAATAGCAGCAAATTTGCGTCCGGCATAATTTTTTCACGCGCAGTCTCTGAATGAAGCAGCAACCGATACACATCGCCGGGAGAATCCTGGAACGAAGGTGTCAGTTGTCGGCTCATCTGATGGACACGCGAGCCTAGCGGCACATAGGATTCATATAGCCAGCCGCCATTCAGAAGAGTGGACCCGCTTTTCCGGAAATATCTAGCTCCGACCCAATAGTACGGCACATAGTTGAGTTCGGTAGTAATGGGTGCATCCTGCAAACTAAGCGTCAGGCCCGTTAGTCCCTTCTGGCCGACAGGCGCTGACTCAATCTGTGAAATCTGTGCTGCGACAGGCCGAATCATGGAATTCGCCAACACAAGAACTGCGAAGGAGTAGAAAAGGACGCTCGCCGCCAGGAGAGTTTCTTTCGGTCGACCTAACTCTCCAAAACCGCTAGCTGCGGCTAGCGCCCCGATCCATACAAATACAACCAGACGCTGAGAAAAATAGTTGGCCCCATTGATCACAGGCGGAAGAATTGGGATCGCAATCGTCAGCATCAGCGAGCAGGCAAGGAGGGCCGTGGCAGGTGTGTACACCCAGTGGAACCTGCCAGCCGCAGAAGAAGCAAGAACCAACGCGAGCAGAAGAATTGCGTACAACGAGAAGCGGTACGCGATGACTGCGGGATGCGACCCGGAGAACATTGCGAGGGTGCTTAACTTCACCAGCTTGATGAAGGAAGCTTTGCGATCGTAGGTCTGCAATATGTTGCTTACGACCCGATCCTTTCCTATAAATAGCAATATGTAACCGATCGTTGCCCAGGCGGCCGCCATGTATTGCAAATCCAGCCGATAGCGCTTGACGCTGATCTTGAAGTGAGCGGCGCTCAACCCGGCCGACTTTAGGTCCCCAGCGAACCGACAGAAGACATCAACCCCAACCAGCACGTAGATGAACAGCAGAGGCACGGGATGGGTCAGCACCATCAAAATTACCGTGAAAAGGAAAGCCAGCCACAAGCGATGGCTGCGCTTCTGAACTGCGCGATACCAAAAACCCAAGGCCCACAGAGCCATGCCAATCGCAAGGCAATAGTTATAGAATCCCATTCCCAACGGCCAGTTGAGTAGCAGGGGGATGATAAATAGAGACATTACATCGCCGCTGGGACCGAGATAGCTGGCTAGATAGCGAAAGCCAAAAGCCGTGGCAATGAAAATGAGGCATACCACGTCTTGCCGCCCTACGCACTGC
>JAJZDO010000095.1 GCA_021805955.1 Acidobacteriota bacterium | reverse complement strand
CAGGGCAATCGCATGAACGTAGGAGGTGGCTAAGTAGATTCGGCATCCGCTCTGATACTGGTGTGGGATGGGATGAGCCGGTTTTCTGTTTGCAGGAGGTGTTATGGGGACAGAAGGCAGGTTGCGTTTGGCGGATGTGTTTGTATCGATTGACGATCCTCGGCAATCGTCCAAGGTGGAGCACGACCTGGTGGAGCTTTTGGTGGTGGCGGTCAATGCGGTGCTGGTGGGTGCCGACACGTTTGTGGAGATCGGTTGTGGGCGCGTGAAAAACTGGACTGGCTGCGGGGCTACTTGCGGCTGGCCCACGGCGTTCCCTCCCACGACACTTTCGGGCGGATGTTCGGACTGATCGATGCGGAGCAGTTCGAGGGCGCCTTCCGTCGCTGGGTGCAGAGCATCTTGCCCACTCTGGGCGCGGAGATCGTGGCCGTCGACGGCAAGACCAGTCGGCGCTCGGGCGGAGTCGATGCGACGGCATTGCATCTGGTTTCGGCTTTTGCCGCCGGAGCGGGACTGGTGCTGAGCCAGCGGGCCACGGCGGAAAAATCCAACGAAATCACGGCCATTCCGGAGTTGCTTTCGACCCTGGCGCTGGCCGGATGCACGGTCACCATCGACGCCATGGGCGCGCAGATCGCCATCGCCGAGACCATTTGCAACCAGCGGGCCGACTACGTGTTGGCGGTCAAGGACAATCAGCCCCGGCTGGCCGAGTCGATCCAGGACTTCTGGCGCAGCTTTCGCACCCACCCCGCCACCCATACGCCGCACTCCTTTGCCGAAACCGTGGACAAGGACCACGGCCGCCTGGAGACGCGCCGCTGCTACGTGTTCGATCAACTCGAATGCCTCGACAGACCCAGGCAGTGGCAAGGACTACGCTGCTTTGCCGTGCTCGAATCGGAACGGGTCGTCGGCGACAAGACCACCCGCGAACAGCGCCTCTACATCAGCAGCCTGGCTCCCGACGCCCGGCGCATCGCCCACGCCGTTCGCTCCCACTGGTCCATCGAGAACCGCTTGCACTGGTCCATGGACGTGTCCTTCAGCGACGACCAGATGCGCGCGCGAACAAGGGCCGCGGCGCACAATCTGGCCGTGCTCAAACACATCACCCTCAATCTCATACGCCTCGATCCAAGCAAGCGAAAAGGCGGCATCAAAGCAAGAAGGCTCATCGCCGCCACCTCCGACATCTACCGCGCCGAGCTTCTTGGACTCAGATGACGTTCATGCGATTGCCCTGCTTAAATTGGTAGCGCTAACGGGAATCGAACCCGTGTTTTAAGATTGAGAATCTCACGTCCTAACCCCTAGACGATAGCGCCGTGTGCCTTTCTCACTATAACGAACCCAATCCTGTGTCACAACCTTACAGCACACGCCTGGTTCGTTGGCTTCGTACCCGCGAGAGTCGCCAATCGTTGGATTTGCCCCTCATCCGCAACACGACCTGCGAGTTTGACAAACGTCTTGTGCGGCTCTAACGTAACTACGGCAGGCCGCGGCGCGATTGCGCGCTGTCTATCCACCCACCCAGTCAATAGAGGAATGAACAATGCGAAGAGGTTTCCCCGTCAGCATGCTGGTGCTGTTTTCTGCTTTTCTTTTTCTTTCTGTTCAACAAGCCACAGCCCAGTCAGAGAAGAATCAAGGCCCGCAACCCATCACGCCTGCCATGGAGCAAAAGGTGGATGCGATGGTGCAGAAGCTGACGTTGGAGCAGAAGATCGCTCTGATCGGGGGCGAGGACGGGATGTATGTTCGCAGCGAACCGAGCATCGGTTTTCCGCGGCTGAAAATGTCCGACGGGCCGATGGGCGTGCGCACATGGGGCCCCTCGACAGCCTACGCCGCGGGGATTGGCCTGGCGGCGAGTTGGGACCGTTCGCTCGCCGAGAAAGTTGGTGTAGGACTGGGCGAGGATGCACGCGCGCGGGGAGTCAATTTTCTTCTCGGCCCGGGAGTCAATATTTATCGCGCTCCCATGAACGGCCGCAATTTTGAGTATTTTGGCGAAGACCCCTATCTGGCCGGGCAGATTGCGGTCGGCTATATCGACGGCGTGCAGAGCCAGGGAGTGAGCGCCACGGTGAAGCATTATGCCGCGAACAATTCCGAGTATGACCGGGGGCAGATCAATACCATTGTGGATGAGAGAACGCTGCGGGAGATTTATCTGCCGGCATTTGAAGCCGCGGTCAAGCAGGGCCATGTAGGGGCGATCATGGACTCCTACAACCTGGTGAATGGCGAACATTCAACACAGAGTACATTTCTCAACATCGACGTACTGCGAAAGGACTGGGGCTTTCGCGGCATCATGATGTCGGACTGGGGCGCGGCCCACGACAGCATCGCCGTTGCGAATGGCGGGCTCGATCTGGAAATGCCTTCCGGCAAATACATGAATGCCGAGACGCTGCTGCCCGCCATAAAAAGCGGCCAGGTGACGGTAGCCACGATCGATCAGAAAGTTCGCCGGATTTTGCGGACCTCCATGCAGTTTGGATTTCTGGATCGCGACCAGACGGACCTGAACATTCCGCTCTACAACCAGCGCGGCAACAAAATCGCTTTAGAGTCGGCGGAAGAAGGCGCGGTGCTGCTGAAGAATGAAGGCCATCTGCTGCCGCTGGATCGCCATGCCATCCATTCCATCGCGGTTCTGGGCCCGGACGCCTACCCTGCTGTGCCCGGCGCCGGCGGCAGTTCCCAAGTCGATGCATTCGCTCCGGTAAGTTTTATGACGGGGCTGAGTGATTCGTTGTATCCGGGGATCAAGGTTGCCTGGAATTCCGGAATCAAAACACCGGCGGAAATTTTCTCTGGAACGAGGTGGTGCGCCGATGCAGCCTGCACAAGCAAGGGCCTTCTGCGCACGGAATATATCCAGAGCACCAACGCCCAGGTTGCATCGGGCGAAGACCGCCAGGTGAACAGTCTGCAAGCTTCCCGTGGAGAAAGTATGAAGCCCAACTTCAGGCGTGTGGAGTGGGACGGTTACTACCTGCCCCAGACGTCGGGCGAATATCGGGTGGTTGCGGGCGCCAATCCGGGAGAAAGCTACAAGGTGATGCTCAACGGCCACCAGATTCTGGAGGCACCCACGGGGAAAAACATGCGGGGGCCGAAATCCGCCCTAGTAACACTCGAAGCTGGCCAAGCGGCAAAAATACAATTTCTCTATTGGCCTACGACCGACCAGAAGATCGCTGGTCTGGGCGTGATTGCGGAGAGTCAGTTTCTCAATCCCGAGGCGATCCAGCTGGCAAAAATGGCGGATGTTGCCGTCGTCTCGGTTGGCTTCAGTCCGAGTACGGAAGGGGAGGGCCGGGATCGGACGTACCAGCTTCCTTTCGGCCAAACAGAGCTGATCCAAGCCGTTACCGCCGCGAATCCGCATACCATCGTGGTGCTGACATCCGGCGGCAGCGTGGCCACACAGGATTGGCTGAACCAGACGCCCGCGCTGTTGCAAACCTGGTACGGCGGCCAGCAGGCCGGGAACGCGCTCACGAAAATTCTGTTCGGAGAGGTGAATCCGTCGGGCAAGCTGCCCTTCAGTTGGGAGAAAACACTCGAAGACAATCCAACCTATAAGAACTATTACGAGCCAGCCGGTACCCATGAAGTGAAATACTCCGATGGGATTTTCATCGGCTATCGCTACTACGAGACGAGCCAGGTAAAACCGCTGTTTCCGTTCGGCTTCGGACTGTCGTACACAAACTTCGCCTTCAGCAATCTGTCCGTATCTCCCAGCACGGCATCCGCGACCGGGCCGATAGAAGTTGCGTTCGACGTGAAGAACACAGGTTCAGTGGCGGGTGCTGAGGTAGCGCAGATCTATGTCGGCGATCCGTCGGCTATGGTGAAGCGTCCGAAGATGGAATTGAAGGGATTTTCCAGGGTGATGCTGGAGCCGGGCGAGGTTCGCCACGTGACAGCCACGCTTGACCAGCGCAGCCTCGCATACTGGGATATGAAGACCCATGGGTGGAAGGTCGATCCCGGGAAATTTGTAGTGTATGTTGGGGATTCTTCCGAGAACCTCCCGCTGCAACAGGATTTCACGGTGCAGTAGCAATTGCCAGTAGATAAAGCTAGCCAGCAACCCTGCGTTGCTGACCATTGCATATCAACGCTCAATCTCAATATGGTCCTTGAAATCGCTCCCCGTTGAAGTGGATCAAATGTGAAAACGCATCTGCGCACCAGACCTCCGTCTCCCAAGCGATATCGCACAAGTAGCGCGTCATCACCGATCGCGAGGGGAACGCAGTCACATAGACGAGGCCAGCCGTCGAATCCGCGAACAGGCGCGAAAGCTCCTCATGTCGCTTGGCGTTCACTGGCCCGTGACTCGTCACTGACTCTATCAGCAACAGCCATTCCCGCTCTGGATCATAGAGCATAACATCCGGCATTTTTCCGTGACCATCGACGACGACTCCGAGCTTTGTCAGCAGCTCCTTATCGAAGTACCCCCACTTTTCGCCAGTGTCTCCGGCGTAGACCAGAACGCCGCCAGGCGCAAAACGCGCCGCAAATTCCTCGATGATTGCCTTGATGAGCTCACTATGATGACCGGGGCTTAGTACTACAGTTGCAGATAGCGAATCGTCTGGGTAGCTGGGCTGTAAACTATTGATTTTTAGAGAGCAGCGCGCAAGTGGGTCGCAATGGAAATCAGGGGAAATCCATTAAGTGCAACTGTAGTATTAGGTGAATCATCTCGCCTGTGGCCAGTTTCACCGGCAATTTCTGCATCTCCCGTTCTCTAGAGCGGATTGACAGTAGGTGTAGTTATTTGTGAAAGGGAGTCATTCTGAACGGAGCGCAGCGGAGTGAAGAATCCAGACGATATGCGCCTGGTCATTGCCGCCGTCACCCTCTGGATTCTTCGCTTCGCTCAGAATGACTC
>JAJZDO010000579.1 GCA_021805955.1 Acidobacteriota bacterium | reverse complement strand
CCACGCGGCCTCATTTTGCTGGTATCCCCGGCCGTTATCTCCTGCATCTTCATATAACGTGTACTGCGAGGAGCTTCCCGGAGGTTGCGGAAATACAGCCAGGATCAAAGGGTCCAAAGGCTTTTCGCTGGTATAACTCATCGGCGGGGCCATGGGAATGATGGCGCCTTCCGGCACATACACAGGAATTTGAGAAATGGAGAATTCGCGCTCCACTTGTACGGGGCCAATGAAGTGCCTGCCTGTTTCCCATTCAATCCAATTTCCCTTGGGCAGCCAGATCGACTCCGCCGCCAATTGCGACACGGTATCCACCGGACTGGTGACAGGGGCAACCAGCATCTCCTTGCCAAACTGATATTCATTTTTCGAGTTGTACGCCGCGTCGGCTTCGGGCCAGTTGTAGTAGAGCGGCCGCAAAAATGCCACACCAGTGTCATAGGTGCGGCGCGCTTCCGTGTAGATGTACGGCACCAGCGCATATCTCAGTTGGAAAGTATTCCGCATGATGCCCGAATACGGCTCGGGATATGCCCAGATGCGACGCTCGGCTTCTGGATTTTGGGTGGTATGCGTGCGCAGGACCGGGCTGAATGCCCCAAACTGTACCCAGCGCGTGTACAGCTCTGGATCGACCGCGCCTGGCATGTGGCCCCCGATGTCATGGCTCCAATAGGCGTATCCGACGTTGGCCGCGGTAGCTGTAAACCAGGGCTGGAAAGCCAGCGAAGACCAGACCGAAATAGTATCGCCTGAGAAGCCGATCTGATACCGATGTTCCCCCAGGCCGCCCCAGCGATTTAACATGAGCGGCCGCTTCCCCTCGCGCGCCTGGTCCGTAAAGAAAACGTAGCCGAGCCAGAACGTCGGGTTTACGTTTGGGATCTTTGTATAGTTTTGCTGTTGCCAATCCAGCCACCAAAAATCGACCCCCTGTTTTTCCAGCGGGTGCAGCACGATATCAAAATAGTGGGTGGCAAAATTTCTGTTCGTTATGTCGAAGGGGACATATTTCTGGGTCGCCGGATCGATACCCATGGCGCGCGCCATCTCCGGGTAACTTGTTTCCCACGGCTCGATGCCACCCGCCGGATGGAGGTTCAGCGTCACCTTCAGTCCTTCGCGATGAATGTTATTCAGGAATGCAGCAGGGTCCGGGAACAACAGCTTGTTCCAACTGTATCCGGTCCATCCCAGGGGCTGGCCGGACTGGTCCTTTTTCGTGCTCCACCAGTTTTGTTGGAATGTTGGATGCCAGCCCATATCGATCACCAGCACATTCAACGGGGTGTCGTTTTGGTGGAAGCCTTGAACCAGGTTATTGAGTTCCTGGTCCGTATATGCCCAATAACGCGACCACCAGGTACCAAAGACGAATCGGGGCGGCAGCGGAATCCGGCCCGCAACCTTCACGAAATCGCCCAGCGCCTGTTTGTAGCGGTGCCCGTAGCCGAAAAAATACCAATCCTGATGGTCGCCGGTAGGCCGCGGCAATACCCATGGCCACGGGCTGTTTTCTCCCTGCTTGAACTGGAAATCGGCGGAATCGAATAGCGGACACTTGGAATCGTCCACCACCACCCAGCCGTCACGCGAAATCAGGCCCTGACCGATCGGTTCCTTGGTCACATTGCCGCGCGCGCCATCCAGCGTGCGCGTCGTGCCTTGAAGATTTCCCGTGTCCGGCATGGCCGGACGCCATGTCATCTCTTTTCCATCCAACTGGAAACTTACCTGGAGATCGTCCGGCGTGAACTTCCCGTTACCGCCCGGCGCGAGCGTATAGGTGAGTGTCAACTGGTCCGTTTTCAGGGTCAGTCTTTGACCATGGGCGCTCCGCGCAACCACGTGCGTAAACGTCGGCACTGGCATGTTCCGGTTCAAAAAAACGAACGTGGCGTGATCTTCAAATTTTCCATCCGCTGCCCACTCCATGCGGATCATGCTGGGAGTCAATACCGTGAATCTAGCATTGCCGAAAATCACAACCGCCTTGGGATTCGCGACTGGATCATATAGTCCCGCTGAATGTGTTTCTGCCGAAGTGAAAGTCGATCGCTTGCCAGGCTGAGAGAGATTCGTCTGGCCCTGGCTTTTCCCGGAGCAGAAGCCGAGACACAACAAAAGTACGGGTAGGATGAACGCTTGGATGTCGAATCGAAGCAGCGTATTTCGAGGATTTCGAGGGATGGATGTCATCGGCCCCCCCCGAGTATAACTCAGTTGAAGACAGCATCGTTCGTAACCTACTTGCCTGCTGCACTACCATGCCAAGCGAACATTTTTCAAAGTTGCTGGCTCGAATCGGAATGTCGGCGAGCCGTGCCCGGCATTCTGGCTCCGCCAGAATTTACACTGACTGATTGTCATGATGCGTTCCCCTTTCATGGTGCTGCGCGCCTCTGCTTTCCTCGCCTTCTTCGCTCTGGCGCAGACAGCGCATCAGCCGCAACCCGAGCCTGTCCCGATGCCGCCGCCCATAGTGACGCCGATTGACAAACCATATATAGGTCCGATCCATCTGACCGTTGACCTTAGCAACAACGCCGATAGAATCGCGAAGATGCATGAAGAGATTCCGGTCGTCCCTGGCGCCAAACAGATGGTGCTGCTCTATCCGGAATGGATTCCGTACGATCATGAGCCCTCGGGACCGATTCAGAGCTTGGCTGGCATCGTCACTACCGTGCACGGCAAGCGTGTACAGTGAGTGCGCGACCGCGTCAATATATACGCGTCCCCCCTTGATCCGTGGATAACATTGCATTCAAGTTGATGCGATGTCCAGAAAGCCGCGTGGAGTGGGTGGATGCGCTCCACCCGCACTCCGCGCAGGTCCATCTCGACCCATTTCTGACTGGTATGCTGATCAAAAAGGCTGGCTTGTGGCGCACAATCAGGTTGCGCTGCTCGCTGGACACCAAGCCGGCCTTGCTCATCTAACTCCCCAAGATAAGCAACCACGCGCTGACGCGGCCCACGCACGGTGCGATAGGACTCCACCAATGCCCAATAGGCATGCCGCTTCCCATCCTTCTGCCGATAGCAGCGTCGCAAATACACAACGCCATCCTACCCATCCGGAACCGTTTTGCAACAGGCTTGGTCTTCACTACACGCGACTTCTCAATCATCGGAAACAACATTACAAACACCCGCATCGAAAATAGAGCATTTCCTCCCAGCAAGCAGCACATCCCCCGACCGAAACCCATCCAGAATATTTCTTGTGAGCCCAAAGCTGCGGAAGCTGGGCTAGCCTGGATGTCCGCATGAAAGCATCATGGTTGATTTTGCAGGCCGTATCGATGGTTGGTGGAGCGAAGTTCAGCGATCAATCCACCGAGTGTGATGCAGAATGAATTTCCGGGGGCCTGGTCCTCAACCTCTCGGGCAATTCATGCGATGCAGCCGCACCGCACAGAAAAACTTTGCCTTGACAATGCCTTCGTCGTTATCGAGGAGCACACGTGACATTACACTTCCGTGAAAATGCTTTAACTCAGAAGTGACATCCGCTTTCCGATGCGGGAGATCGCCTCCAGGGCTTGATCGAGTTGGGCGCGGGTATGCTCGCTGGTCATGATGGTGCGGATCCGCGCCCTCCCTTCCGGTACAGTCGGAAAGGCAATTCCAGTCGCCATCACACCTGCGTCGAACAGCTTGCGCGAGAATTCCATCGTGGTGCGGCCGTCCCCAATGATGATGGGCGTGATGGGAGTTTCGCTGGCGGGCGTGTTGACGCCGCCGATATTGAATCCGGCGTCGGCGAGTTGCTGTTTGAAGTATCGCGTGTTCTCCCACAAGCGTTCGATGCGCTCCGGCTCGTTCTCCAGAATGTCGAACGCGGCGATGCAGGTCGCCGCCACGGATGGAGGGTGGGAGGTGGAGAACAGGAATGGACGCGCCCGGTGGTAGAGATAGTCAATCAGGTCGCGCGAGCCGCAGACATACCCGCCCAACGCGCCAATGGCTTTCGAGAGCGTGCCCACCTGAACATCGACGCGCCCGTCGCAGTGAAAATGGTCGACGCTGCCGCGCCCGTTGCGGCCAAGCACGCCAGAGGCATGGGCATCATCGACCATCATAATGGCGCCGTATTTGTCGGCAAGATCGCAGAGCTTGTCGACCGGCCCAATATCGCCGTCCATGGAAAACACGCCATCGGTGATCAGCAGCTTGTGGCCTGGTTCGTTTTGAACCTCCTGCAATAACTGTTCGGCGTGGGTCATGTCGCGATGACGGAAGACCTTCACCTTAGCGCGGGACAGGCGAGCGCCATCGATGATGCTGGCGTGGTTCAATTCGTCCGAAATAATGAAGTCGTCTTTGCCCAGGATGGAAGAGACGGTGCCGGCATTGGCGGTAAAGCCGGACTGGAAAACCACGCAGGCTTCGACATTTTTGAAGCGCGCGATTTTTTCTTCCAGCTCCATGTGGACGCGCATGGTGCCGGCGATGGTGCGGACCGCGCCGGAACCCACGCCGTATTTTCGCGTCGCCTCGATGGCGGCGTCCCGCAGTTTGGGATGGGCGGTGAGACCGAGATAGTTATTGGACGCGAGATTGATGACCTTCTTGCCGTCGTAGGTGCAGACGGGCTCCTGCTGATCTTCCAGCACGCGCAAATGGAAATAGGTTCCCTTTTGCTTCAGCTCATTGAGCTGGTCGGACAAATGCGCCAGTTGCGGACGCGGGGCAAGAGTGCCGTTCATTCGAGAACTCCAGTGTTGAGAGGGCCCAACGTTCCATCCTAATTGTTTCGCGGAGAGGGTGGAAATGGAATGGGCGGAAGGGAGTAGCGGTGAGAAATTTGCAGCGCATGCGGCTAGAGCGGATTGACAGTAGGTGTAGTTATTTGTGAAAGGGAGTCATTCTGAACGGAGCGCAGCGGAGTGAAGAATCCAGACGATATGCGCCTGGTCATTGCCGC
>JAJZDO010000030.1 GCA_021805955.1 Acidobacteriota bacterium | reverse complement strand
GGTCAGCGATTTGATTGCATCAGGCAAGGCATGCGGGGCGATTCTGGCGGTCGAGATTCCACCCGCAGATGGGAAGCTGCGACGGCTGCTGAATCTGGCACAGGCGATCCAATTGCACGCATTGAGTTTTTTCTATCTTTCCTGCCCCGACCTGCTGCTGGGCATGGATGCCGACAAAGCTGATCGTCATATTTTCAGCGTGGGGAAGGCGATGCCGGAGGTGGGACGGGCCGGCGTGCAGTTGCGCCGGTTTGGCCAGCAGATCATTGAAATTCTGGGCAAGAAGCGCATTCATCCCGGATGGGTGGTGCCCGGCGGAGTGACCGAGCCTCTCACGGTTTCCAAGGGCGACGAAATTCTGGCCATGATCCCGGAGTCCGGTGCCAGTATTCTGCTGGTACTCGATGCGTATAAACAGGTTGGCAATCGATTTCAGGAAGAAGCTGCGGTCTTCGCAAATTTTCCGAGCATGTTTCTCGGCCTGGTGACGCCCGAGGGCGACCTGGAATTTACGGACGGCGCGCTGCGGTTGATCGACGCCACCGGAGATGTTGTCGCTGAAGGTATGGATGCCGCCTGTTTCGATCGGGAATTTGGCGAGACCGTTGAACTGTTCATCTTTATGAAGTTTCCTTACTGCCGCACAATGGGCTATCCCGACGGTTGTTATCGCGTGGGTTCGCAGGCGCGCCTGAATCTGGTCACACACACCGGCACACCTCGAGCCGATGCAGAACTGCGTGCATTCAAGGCACTCGCGGAAGGACCTGTCCCAGGGTCGCCCTATTTCCATCAAGCGCGACTGATTGAGATTCTGCACGGCATCGAAGCCATCGAGCGCATCCTGGCCGAGCCTGACATTCTCGATGCCCATGTCCGAGCCACGGCAGGCGTCAATAGCCTGGAAGGCGCCGGCGTGGCGGAGGCCCCGCGAGGCACGCTGGTGCACCACTACAAGGTGGATGAGAATGGCCAGATGCTGTGGGCCAATCTGGCGATTGCTACCGGTCAAAATAACAACGCAATGAATCGCGGCATTCTGCAGGTTGCACAGCACTATGTGGACGGCAATCGTTTGACGAACGGAATGCTAAACCGGGTGGAGGCGGTAATTCGCACCTTCGACCCATGTCTTAGCTGCTCCACCCACGCCTTCGGCAAGATGCCGTTGACAGTGACACTGGTGGATCCGGAGGGAAATCAATTGGACGAAAGGAGACGCAACGGATGACTCCCGCTTTGCTTTTGGCATGTAGTAACCCTCTACGGGGGGACGATGGACTCGGAGGCTGGCTGGCTATGAAGGTGGAGGGACAATTTGCACGCTCCCATCTGGAAGTTATGGCATCGCGCCAGTTCACACCAGAGATGGCAGAGCCGATCAGTACTGCTGACACGGTGATCTTCCTGGACTGCTCAGCGACGGCGGAACCGGGTCAGATTTCCCTGCAGGCGGTCGAAGCAACGAGCAAACCCGCGCGATTGATGACCCATCATATGAGTCCGGCTGCGCTGCTGTGGATGTCCCAGGAACTCTACGGAAGAATCCCCAGACACGCTTATCTGATCACGGTGGGGGGCGAGTCGTTCCGCAGGGGGGAGACGCTCAGCGATACAGTGCGCGCCGCTGCACCGGCTGTGCTGAAGATGGTTGGAGAGCTTGTGCGAGCGGCGAACGGGCAACGTTGGAACCTTCCCGGCTCGGAATTGGATCTGGAGGAAGTCACCGAATTGGCGAGCGTTTGATAGACTGAGCAGGCGGGCGGGAGTAGCTCAATGGTAGAGTAGCGGCTTCCCAAGCCGTTGGTTGCGGGTTCGATCCCCGTCTCCCGCTCCAGCATAACGCCTGCCGTTCCACCCTTACATTCTCTTTATCGCGCATGCATTCTTCCACGTTTTGACGCCCCGCCAGCGCACAGGATAGGTGTTTTCCATAGAGTGCCGCAACTCCGCAAGCGATATCACGGCATCGATCCGGGCTGCCCTTACTTGATTCCCACTGCCATAGAGTCCAGTCCCGACAGATGTTCAACACGGGCCTGGCTGAAACCGGCTTCCTCCAACCAACCCATACAGTCGGCTTCTGTGTAGTCGAACCCTCCCGGAGTTTCAATGAGCATATTCAAGCTCATCAGCAAGCCAAACGAATTTTTCGATCGGTTGTCGTCGATCATTGCATCGTAGACGATGAGAGCGCCTCCGGTGGGCAGAGCTTCCCAGGCTTTGCGAATCAGGAATCGCTTTTCTTCCAGGTTCCAATCGTGCAGAATGTGGCCCATCATAATCACGTCGGTTTTAGGCAAAGGGTCACGGAAAAAATTGCCCGGCTGGAATCGCACACGGGAGGACAGGCCATGGTCTTCGACATACTCCTCAAAGATGGGCGCAACCTCGGCCAGGTCGAATCCAACCGCGGAAAGATGGGGATTCCTGAGCCCTACCTGAACGATCAAGTCGCCTTGCGCGGCACCGGCGTCAGCCACGCTTTTGTAATTTGCCCAGGGAAAGCGCGAAGCAATGGTGATGTTGGCCCCGCGGCTGATCCCGGTCATGGCACGGAGAAAGCCCTTCAACCGCTGCGGATCGGAGTAGATGGTGCTAAAGACATCAGGGTCGCCGTGCGCCTCATTTTGAGGTTGACCGGTACGCAGAGCAGTTGTCAGTTTGTTCCAGTGGCCAAAGAGGCGCCGGTTCGCCATTTCCAGGATTCCGCCGATATACGACGGCTTATGCTTGTCGAGGAAATAGTCCGTGATGGTTATGCTTGTCGAGGAAATAGTCCGTGATGGCGTGTTGGAATATTTTCCGTCGTGACGATCGAGAAATCCTAATGCTACCAGCGCGTCGAGAAAATCGCGGGCAGACCGTGGATGCAGGCCAAGCCGCCCGGTGAGGGAATCCAAATCATGAGGGCCCCTCGCCAACTCAGTAAAGACTTCCATTTCGACAGCGCTTAGAAGCGTTTTTGAAGACCAGAAAGCCAGGCCGATCTGCAGTATCTGATCGGGTTGTGGCGCGGTGGTAGTCACGGTGATTTCTCCTGTGCGATTAGATTTCTATTGTTTGGGGGGAGAACTCGACGGCGAGTCGGAACCATATTATTCGCTGGGCAGACAAACAGCCTGATTAAAACGCGTTAGCACCCGGAAATCTCTTGCAGCAGAGGCCGGTTGACCGAGTTGCATGGCACAGGCTACGATGCACACAAATGAACACTGCCCGCTTGGGTATAACTTTTGGATCGCTACAAAGTCCAAATATTTGAGATGTCAGCGGGCGCGGAAAAATCTGATGAAGCTCCGGGGAGACGTGTATGAGTCAGTCTTTCGTAGTAGGGATAGGTGGCGCCGCCGGCCAGGGTGTAGCCACGCCCGGCGATATTTTTGCTAAAATTTTCAGCCGCCGCGGGCTGCATCTGAACGCCTACAACGCCTACCAATCCATCATTCGCGGCGGCCACACCTTTCTGACCATTCGTACCGGCCCGCAAAAAATCTCCAACACGGGCGATCATCTTGACCTGCTGATCCCGCTGAATCAAGACACCATGGATCGACATCTTCGCCTGCTGACAGCCGGTGGCGCGTGTCTTTACAACGCGGACCTAATCCAGCCCGGTACCCCGGCTGAAGGTGTCCAGCTTTGTCCCATGCCTGTTTCGAAAATGGCAGATATCACTCGCAACAAGGTGGGACAAAACACCATTGCAATCGGCGCAGCCCTCAGCATGATGGGTATTGGATTTCCGGCGCTAGAGAGCGTACTGGCCGAGCAGTTCCGCAAGAAGGAACAGGCGGTGATCGACGAAAATGTCAGCCTCGCACGCGCGGGGTACGATTACGCCACCCAAAATTTCAAGCCACTGGCGTGGGCTCTTCCAATGACCGACGCGCGTTATGCCGTGTTGAGTGGCAACGTCGCCATGGCGATGGGAGGCGCCGCGGCTGGTGTCAAATTTTATTCGGCATATCCCATGAGTCCGGCGACCGGCGTGCTGCACTGGATGGCGAGCCATGCGCGGAAGGCGGAAATCATGGTGCGCCAAGTCGAGGATGAAATTGGCGTCGTCACCATGGCCATTGGCGCGGCCCATGCGGGAGTACGCGCTATGTGCGCCACTTCAGGCGGCGGATTTGCGTTGATGAGCGAAGGCATGGGACTTTCTGCCCAGGCGGAAATTCCGATTGTGGTGATCGATTGCCAGCGCGCGGGCCCGTCGACTGGAGTTCCGACGAAAACAGAGCAAGGCGATCTTTGGCAGATGCTGGGTGCGGGGTTTGGCGACTATCCCAGGGTAATTGCAGCACCTCTTGATATTGCCGATTGTTTCAAGCTGATTCCGGAGATTTTCAATATTACCGATCGTTTCCAGTGTCCTGGAATCGTGCTCTGCGATCTGCTGCTTTCAGAAGGCCGGCTGAGCGTTGATCCGAAGGAACTCGATTTCAATCCGGCGATGGATCGCGGAGAAATGATCACCTCAAATGGGACCGGGGAGCACGAACCCTATAAGCGGTACAAGATCACGGAAAGCGGAGTATCTCCCCGCGCCATTCCCGGGTTGCCCGGTTACACCCATGTTGTTTCCAGCGATGAGCACGATGAAGACGGGGTGCTGATCAGCGACGAGTACACGAATGCAGGCAAGCGTCGCGCCATGATGGAAAAGCGCATGCGCAAGATGGATGGAATTGCAGCCGCGGTTCCGCCGCCCAAACTCCATGGTCCCGCCGATGCCGACGTGACCCTGATTGGTTGGGGATCGACGCATGGCGTGATCCATGAGGCGTGCGAACTGCTGCGAGAGGCGGGTATTTCCGCGAATCATCTCGCCGTGCGTTGGCTGGTTCCGCTGCACGGAGATGCGATCCTCGATCAGTTGCGCGACGCTCGACACACCATCATCGTCGAGAACAATTTCAGCGGCCAGTTTGCGCGCTATCTACGGAGCGAGACGAGCTTCGTGCCCGATGGGAACATTCGCAAATACGACGGAGAGCCATTTGCGCCGCACCACATTGTCGAGGCCGTTAAGGAACAGCTTGCCGGCAAGACGAAACTCTCTGTGCCGACCCACGAAATCATGGTGTAGATAGAAAGCAACTGCGTCTTTTGCAAAGGAGAATCTAACGATGGCGACGGATACATCTGTAGTGGCCCCCAAAGTGGCCCCCAAGGCGATCTCAATGGCAGATTACAAGGGAAGGGTCGATCCCGACTGGTGTCCTGGCTGCGGCGATTTTGGTGTGCTTGCCGCCGTCCAAAAGGCCCTTGTCGAGTTGCAGATTCCGAGGCACGAAGTGGCCACGATCAGCGGTATTGGATGCTCGTCGAATTTTCCCGGCTTTATTGAAACCTACGGCATGCATACCTTGCACGGCAGGGCCCTGCCGGTAGCCACCGGAATGAAGCTCGCCAACCATGCCATGACGGTGCTGGTGACGGGCGGAGACGGAGACGGTTTCGGCATCGGGTGCGGTCACTTTGTGCATGCGATGCGTCGCAACGTCGATTTGACCTATATCGTAATGGACAACCAAATTTATGGATTGACCACAGGGCAGACCTCGCCCACCAGCCGCATTGGCATGAAGACGAAGAGCATGCCCTACGGAAATATCGAGTCGCCGCTGAGTCCTGTTGCGCTGGCTTTGGCCGCGGGGGCGACATTTGTGGCGCGCGGTTTCAGCGGTGACCAGAAACACCTGACGGAGTTGCTCAAGCGCGGCATCGAGCACAAGGGATTTTCATTCATCGACGTGTTCAGTCCGTGCGTCACCTACAACCACGACAACACGTTCCAGTGGTTTCGACCGCGGGTAAAGAAGCTCGAAGACAATCCGGACTACGATGCGAGCGATTGGAACGCGGCCATGGAGAAATCGGTCGTCTGGGGTGAAGAAATTCCCATTGGAAAATTCTTTGAGCGCACCGACCTGCCCACATTGCATGGCGCGGAGCCGGTGCTGAACGCGGGCCCGCTGGTGTACCAGAACAACCGCATTCCCGCCGACGTTGCCAAGACATTTATTGAAGAATTGATGTAGCGAAGGCGCGGGAGAAGGGCAACCGCGCGCTACTCGATCGTCAATGATGCCGCCGCTTCCAGTCTGCGCACCACTGTTGGCTGGCTCAGGCACAACATCACCGCAAAGAGGCTGGGTGCAACTGCCTGTCCGGTGAGGGCAACGCGGGCCCCATTGATGAGTGCTCCGGCCTTGATCCCTTTTTCCGCCGCAAATGTGCGCAGTAGTTCCTCAGTGGAAGCTTCCGTAAAGTTTTCCAGCGTTGCATATCGCTGGCCAAGCTCGGATAACATCTGCCGGACAGCGGTATCGGAAAGAAATTTCTTCACTGCGGCTTCGTCCATCGCAAACTGATCGCCGAAATAGGCAAGAAATGTCGATGCAAAATCTTTCAGGCTGCGGGCCCGCGGTTGCAGCAGCCTGATGGCTGCAAGGATTTCTTCTTGGCTGCGCGAGGCCTGATAGTTTGCAGCGCGCCATTCTTCTTCGATTAACGGAAGAAGGAGCGATGGATCATAGGCGCGGATATATTCCGTGTTGTACCAGGCGAGCTTCTCGTTGTTGAAGACTGCATTCGAATGGGCAATGCCGTCGAGCGAAAACATCCGGATCAGCTCATCCGTCGAGAAGATCTCGCGATCGGGACCGTCGGGCTGCTTGGCAGCTTCGCCTGGGCTCCATCCTAATAGCGCCAGAAAATTTCGGAAGGCCTCGGGGACGATTCCCATGTCCTTATAGGCCATTACGCTCGTCGCTCCGTGGCGTTTGGAGAGGCGAGTTTTGTCCGGCCCGAGAATGAGTGGCAGATGCGCGAAGACGGGCAGGGAAGCGCCCAGGGCCTGGTAGAGTAAGACCTGCTTTGGAGTGTTGGAGAGATGATCTGCGCCGCGAATGACGTGGGTCATCCGCATGTCCAGATCGTCGGCTACGACGCTGAGGTGATAGGTTGGAATGCCATCCGAGCGGAGCAGAACAAAATCCTCCAGCTCTGTATTGAAGAATTCCATGGAACCGAACACGGCATCCTGAAATCCCGTCACGCCCTCACGCGGAACCATAAAACGGACCACGGCTCGCTCGCCCTGGGCGATGCGACGTGTTGCCTCGGCGTTCGAAATGCCGCGGCAGCGGCCGTCGTAGCGGGGAACTGTGCCGGTTTCCGCAGCGGAAATGCGCCGTGTTTCCAGCTCCTCGCGACTACAGAAACAGTGGTACGCGTGGCCGTTTTCGATGAGGCGAGCAGCCGTGTGGGCATAGAGTTCAAGGCGCTTGGACTGATAGAAGGGGCCTTCGTCCCAGTCCATACCTAGCCAATGCAGACCCTCAAGGATACCGGTGACCATGTCGGACGAAGAGCGCTCAAAATCGGTATCTTCGATGCGGAGAACGAATGTTCCCCCGGTGTGGCGGGCAAACAGCCAGCTAAACAGGGCAGTGCGAGCCCCTCCCACATGCAGAAAGCCAGTGGGAGAGGGCGCAAATCGTACGCGTGTGGTTCGAGCAGGGGCATTCATAGGATGAGGGCCGAACTTTTATCGGAGCATTTTGGGGAATGTTGTAGGCTCATCGCAGAGACGTGATCATAGTGCGTTCAGAAGAAAAGCCCCGTCTCTCGCAGGGCTTTGCTGGGAATGTGGAGTGTGAAGCTTGCTTTAGAACAGACTATACGACACACCCGCAGAATATACCCAAGGAGTTAGACCGGTTGGCGGAAATTGCCAGTGTTGATATTCGAAGTCGGCGGGACGAACGGTGATGCGGTTGGAGAGATGATAGTCAATACCACCGCCGCCAGCGAATGTCGTGTAGTTGTAGGCTTGGTTGGAGATAAAGCTGGGGTAATGGAAGCGACTTCCGCCAACCAGGAATTTAACGTAAGGTATCCATTTGCGCCCCACTTCGTAAGTTACGCGCGGACCGCCAAGAAAATTGTCCTCAGAGATGCCGGGGCCAGGCGTACCGAAATTCAAGAAACGTGCTTCCCCCTCAATCCCGACGCCGAGACCGTCCCAGACTCGATAATTGAAATCTGCATAAACACCGGGCCCATACATGTCAGGATGCGCGCGATTCGTAAAACCAAGATTCTGCCCGTAATCCGATCCTCCGAAAGAGAAGTAGCCTCCCACAGTGATAGTAGCTTGTTTTGTCCTGACAGGAGATACTGCCTGCGCGTGCAGGAAGATCGGGCAAAGCAAAAATAGCAGCCCACTAAAAAAATTTTTCCCCACCGAAAAACCTCCCCAATGCCGAAGAGCCAGTATTTCTAGAGGCAGATACTGTATCGCATCTGCCTCGTATAAGGTTTACGTCACTGATTAGATGTACTGGTGCCCGGGGAGGCTGCTCCAGTAGATACAGGAATTGGCGCCGCCTGTCCGTAAGGGCGAAGCCTGAAGAATATAGGCGTCAATTCGAGGGGCATCTTATCGCTAGGACTCAACACCGCAACAGGTTTGGAGTTAAGTAATTCAACAGAATCGTTCCATGAATCCACGCGTATACGGCTGCCGAGCGGTAGGGCTGCAATCTGCCGAACGTTGTACATATCAAGTTTCGGTGCTCTAGAGACCAAAGCGCTCATCCAAACCTGATCGTCTGCGGGGCTGGTGAATAGCGAATCTCCGAGTTTGGGCTGCATCAACGCCGGCAAGGATTTTGCGCGCGCCAGCAGCAGTTTGTAATAGAGACCGGCGTCGGCCAGTTTGTCCTTATACGGAGAGTTCTCCAGCAACTGGAGCGCCTTCTTCGCAGCTGCCTGATTCTCTGCATCGCTGTGATGGAGCGGTACGCGACGTATGGTCGCCTGATCGGCGAACATCAGGTTGTCAGGGAAGGCGAATTCCGTATCGACTTTATGCCCCAATTCTAAATGAGCCAGTTGGAAGGAAAGTACAGCAGCCAGGTCCGCTTCGTAGGGGAGGGTATCGATTAGACCCTTGCTGAGTACGATTGTGTTTCCAATGGTCAAAGATTCCAAGGGGTAGGTTAAAAGAACCCGGCAGTGCACCGGTTCAGGCAATGAAATATTATTGGTGAGGATCAGGTTGTTCGTGACCTGTTCGAGCACCTTGTCAAAGTTGCTGGGTGCAGCCAGCAAGCCGGCCTGAAACAGGCGGTCGAGAATGTTCGATTCTGCCTGCTGCGACCACATGCGGGAAGCTTGCAGAGGGCTTACGTCCTGGGCGCTTTCGCTTTGATCGGTGACCGCGTCGATCTTGACTGTGGCGTTGTCGCTAGTGGAGAGAGGTTGACGAAGCGAGTAGCCCCAGATCCAGGTTTGTGCGCGGAAGAAACCCGCCTGATCGGGAACTGTTCCCGGGCCATGCTCTTCGGCGTAGACGGCGGTTGGTAACCATAGGCCAGGCTGTACGTTTGTGCGCCAGCTATCGAAGTGGTAATAGACCTGCCGCCCATTGTTGCTGGTGTAGGTGCCGCTGAAGCGGACGATATTTCCGCCGGTATCTTCAATCCAAACACGGCCAATAAAACGTCCCGAGCCCGAACCGGATCTAGGAGTCACATCAAAAAGGTCGGTGCGGGTGTCGCCAAGAAACTCGCGGCGGACAAACACAAAGTCATAATGTTGACGATCGAAGTGATTTGCATCCAGCAGGAGCATTTGAACAAAACCCTGTGCGACGTACTCAATTTTGAACGCCTTGGTCAGCCCGTTGACGAACATGACCGAGCCCTTGAGAGCGGCTTTCTTGGCGCCTGCCTCCTGATAGCGATTGTCTTCGATAACTTTGCCGAAATCCACGCGGCCAAGGAAATAGTGATCATCCGTAGGGACCGCACTCAGCTGGGTGTCGGCTTTAAAGTCCTGGATGTATGTTTCCACGACAGGGGTCCGCAGTTGCAGCGCCTGCAGTACTCCCTTCTCATGGCCGGAAGCCAAGTCGATGAGGCGAACCATCTGGGGAGTCAGCTTGCCCATAGACTGTTGATTTTTTTTGTGCCGGGCCGAGGCAGGGAGAGTGATGGACACCAGCAGTAGGAGGGCCAATCCTCTGTTGCGTGAACCTCGAGGGATAAGTTTCGAAAATCGCATGATTGCGTTCCTTGGGTTACCTGATTTAGGGTTGTTTGCTCACATTACGCGCATTGAAAGTCGATCCAATCATACGTGAACATTACCTGTACGTTACCAAAAATTTCAAAATGGTAATACCTAATGTTACGTAAGTTTAAACACGTTTGTCGACAATTATGCCAGCTGGAAATCGATCCGATAATATGTCGTGATATCGACAGGCTGACCATCTCGCGTTGCGGGTTTAAAATGAGTTTCTTCTGCAACCCGAATCGCCTGCTCATCCAGCCCGTGGCCTAGACCGCGAACCACTCGGATAACGTGGCACCGTCCATCCGCCGAGAACCGGACCTCCAGGACGACGTCTCCCTGGATCTTCAGTTGTTTTGCCTCTGGAGTGTACTCGGGCCGTGGGTGAGAAATTACCTCGACCGTCGTTTCATTGCCAGTATTGGCTACCAGAACCTTGGGTGTCGCCACTGCGGTATTGTCGTGGAAGGCTCCCAGGGTTGCGGTTCCGCGAGGGCGATTGCCCGTGCCGCCGGCAACGCCGTCAGAGAACCCAACGGAGGCCACTTTTCCGTGTCCGCTGCCGCCCGGGACGCCATTCGCATACCCGGAACCGAAGTTCACACCACCGACCTTTCCGCGCCGGGCAGCCCCGGAGCCGGAGGAATCGCCGACTGCGCTCTGGAAGCTGCCATAGGCCGCGACCGTTGCCGGACGGTTTGCGCCCGGGTTGGGGTGAACTCCCATGGGATCGCCAAATCCGCCAGTTTTTGTCGACGTCTGGCCCATGTTGTTTGCGACCGCAGTAGGAACGTCGGTGTGGAACAGACCTACCTTCGGCTGCGCTGGCAGCGCAACGGAGTCTGGCCGGTAGGGTGGCAGTACGGGAGCGCTGACGTTATTCAAATGAACCCGTGCCAACCTCGGCTGGGGGGTGTCAGCCGGAGCTTGCCTGTAGGTGATTTTAGGAGCGATCCGGTTCAACAAATCCGGAGTTGGCGGAATAATGGGCGGTTTTACGCGAATCGTCGGTCGCACCGGCTTCACAGGAGTAATGGGGAGCAGGAGGTCGGTCTCGATTACGGGCTTTTGCACGACTTGATGGACCATGAAAATGGACAGAGTGAGGAATAATGCAATCGCCGAAGCATTGACAATCAAGCTTACGACGAAGGATTTATTTCTTCCCTCTGGTTCTGGCAGTAGTCCGAACGTGGCTAGTTGTCGACTGGAAGGTACGCGCTCTCGATCTCTCAAGCGGCGGGGGGGCAGTCCGGTATCAGGCCGAACTGAATGCTCTCTTGTCGCAAAACTTGTCATACAGCTTTTACCTCAACGCGTTCAAACGTTCGCAGATTCAGAATTTTTGATGCAACATCTTCTTCGGTACCGGCACGTCCGGCTGGCTGTTCAGTCAGGGTATCTTTTGAAATACTGCCGACTCCGAATTGGAAACAGGCAAATAAGTTTTTCAATGAAACGCAGCAGAGAACAAATTTCAAATTCAACGTGAGACCCAATCTCTGCCAAACATTTTGGACGGCCCTCCTGCTTGGATGCTGCCCGCATTTGACGAGTACAGTTTTGCCAGATCAAAGTGCAATCATTCCGCACCTCAGCCTGTGTTCATTGCTATGATTCTCAGAGCCTGAAAAACGGCCCCCAAGCTCTGCGTAATTGGCTGTGTTTGCCAATGAGTATGCCATAACTTAGAAATTTTGAAATGAAATTTTCGCATATCCATTTGAGCCGGGTATCGTTAGATTAACCACTGGGGGACCCGACCCATCAAAATATGCAAACCTGCGCTTCCGGCCTATCATCAAGAAGCAGGAATGAGCTGATTCGCTTTTTCCGAGGAATTTTCAGTGAGTCTTAGGAACAACCCTGCTCCCATCCTCAACCTCCAATCATCTCTAACGATCAACGCTTCCAGCGTACTGCACCGACAACGAAAGTTCATTGATATAAAAGGAGATAATCCAATTGAATGCACTCATTACCGGTGGCGCCGGCTATATTGGGGGCACCGTTGCCCACCTGCTCGCGGCTGCTGGGCATCGTGTCGTGGTCTATGACAATCTTTCCCATTCCCAACGCCTTTCGGTACCTGCGAGTTTGGCCTTTATCGAAGGGGAAGTCGGCGACCGAATCAAAATGGAAGCCGCTCTCCGAAGCCACAAAATTGATGCTGTCCTGCATTTTGCCGCCCTCATCGAGGCGGGTGACAGCATGCAGCGTCCTGAGTTGTATTTTAGCAATAATACCGCATCCACGTTAGTTCTTTTTCAGGCGATGTTAGCGACAGGGGTGCGGAAGCTGGTTTTCTCCTCAACCGCGGCCGTATACGGGCAGCCTGAACGGACGCCGATAGAGGAAGATGCGGCATTACAGCCAACCAATCCTTACGGCGAATCCAAGCTGATGGTGGAGCAGATGCTGACCTGGCTGCACCGCATCCATGGATTGCGCTATGCCAGCCTGCGCTATTTCAATGTGGCTGGCGCCATTGCCGGTCGCGGGGAATCGCATGAGCCGGAGTCGCACCTGATTCCTCTCATCCTCGATGTGGCGCTGGGTCGAAGGAAAAGTATTCGAATTTACGGGACCGATTATCCGACGCCGGACGGCACTTGTATCCGCGACTACATTCACGTGCGCGATCTGGCGGAGGCTCATTTATTGGCGCTGACGGCTCTCGAAGAGCGCGACAGAATGATCTATAACCTTGGAAATGGTCAAGGCTTTTCCGTGCGTGAGGTGATTGACGCCGCGAGGCGCGTCACAGGTCATCCCATTCCGGTCGAAGAGTGTCCGCCAAGGCCCGGCGATCCGGCCATCCTGGTGGCCAGTTCGGAGAAAATCAGCCGCGAACTCGGCTGGCGCCCTCATTGTCCGAGCCTGGATGAAATCATCGCGGACGCGTGGCAGTGGCACCAAGTGCGCTACAAGACCGGCGAGTAAGCTTCCCCGGTGATCCGTACGCGGGGGCCACGGCTGGAAATTAATTTTGGCAACGGAGCTTATCGTGCGTCTAACGTCGCAGGACTCGGGTCCATCCTTATCGACCTTTGGTTTGGAAATGGCTTGCTCCGGCTGGCGTTGAGGTTTACAAGGGAAGCGGTAGGTTGGAGGGCAGTATGAAAACGAATCGCGTTGCGGGCGCAGTTCTGGTAGCGGCACTGGTAGGAGCGGGAGCTACATCCTCTGTTGTGGCGCAGAACGAGAATACAACTGGCCAGGCGCAGGTGATTGTGACGGTAAACGCCAACAAGTCGCATCCGGCTCCGCCTCTCCATGCAGGGGAAATTACTGTAAAAGTGAAAGGGCGCGCGGCCAATGTTACGGGTTTGACGCCGATCAACGGATCGACTGCCCCGACGCAGCTTGTGTTTCTCTTCGATGAGTCAGCGCGTTCGTATTGGACGCTGCAGATTCCCGATCTGAAGAAATTTATTGAGTCGTTGCCTTCCTCCGTCGCGGTGGTAGTGGCGTACATGGACAACGGAAGAGCGCAGATGGCGCAGACCCTGACAACAGACCATGCGAAGGCAGCGAAATCGCTGCGGATCACGAACGAAATTCCAGGGATCAGCGGAAGTCCGTATTTTTGCCTGTCTGACCTGGCGAATCACTGGCCTTCCAAGGAACAAGCCCGTCGCGTGGTATTTATGATGACCAATGGGGAAGACCCATACTACATGTTGCGTGATATGCAAGATCCTTACGTTGCCGCTGCGATTCGAGATTCCCAAAAGGCGAACCTTCTGGTTTACTCCATCTATTTTCGCAACCGCGGCGCAGGAGGCTCAAGCAGCTTCAGCACCCTTATGGGGCAGAGTTATCTGCAGCGCGTAGCGGACGAAACCGGCGGCCAGTTCTACAGCCTGGCGATGGTGAGTCCGGTGTCATTTGAGCCGTTTCTGAAGCAGTTCAAAGAGTCGCTGAACCGCCAGTACCTGTTGACCTTTGCGGCTGACAAAACGGGCTGGCAGTCGGTGCAGATCCAGGCCAAAGGCTCCGGGTTGAAGCTGACGGCTCCCAGGGCGATTTTCGTTGAGAGGAATCGATAGGAACTGTTGACTTGATGGTCCCCATAGCGGGTTGTCTGGCGGCTTCGGAGGATACCCATCAATGCTGCGTCATCGCCAGCGCCAGCACCGCGATCAGCAGCGTCGGCGGCATGACGAGCACGCCGACTCGCAAAAAGCGCCAGCCGCTGACTTCAATCTTTTCGCGACGCAGCGCCATCAGCCACAAGATTGTCGCCAGCGATCCGGTGACGGAGAGATTCGGGCCCAGATCGATGCCCAGTAGCACCGCGGCATGCATGGCGCGGGTACTGTGAGCTGTCAGCACGGCGGACGCTCCGATCAAGCCCATAGGCAGATTGTTGATTGCGTTGGCCGCCATGCCGAATCCGAACGCGACCGCGCTCAAACCCGCGATGGGCGGCCAGCCAGCGGCTGTCTTCAATGCGTCGGCGGAAATCGCAAGCGCTCCTACCTTTCGCAGCGCCGCCACCATCACAAACAGACCTGCCACCAGCAGAATCACGCTCCAGGAAATGTGCCGAAGGGCTGCCGTCATTACGCGCCAATGCCTGCCTGCGACGAAAAACATCGCCAGAATGCCGGCGATAAGGGTTGCCGGACCGACCGGGCCTCCCAGTGCGGACGTGGCCAGCAAGGCGCTTGCGGCCGCCAGTATTCCCAGCCCGGCGCGCCGTCCCATGGGAG
>JAJZDO010000102.1 GCA_021805955.1 Acidobacteriota bacterium | reverse complement strand
GGATACTGATTTGGAGCTGATGCAAAAAGCTCACCTGCACATGGTGCGTCTAGGTGAGTACACGTGGAGCCGAATAGAGCCAGCAGAGGGGCAGTACGATTTCGATTGGCTGGAGCGCGCCATCGACGATGCCGGCAAGCACGGGATATTTGTGGTGATTGGAACGCCAAGCCAGACGCCTCCAGCGTGGCTCACGGAAAAGTATCCGGAGACCCTGCGCGTCCTGGAAGATGGGCAGCGAGTAGGACGCGGAGAGCGGGCGAATTTCAATTTTGCGGACCCGAAGTATCGCGAGCTGGTACGCGGAATTGACGAGCAGTTGGCAAAACATTTTGGGCACAATCCTTACGTCATCGCATGGCAGATCGACAATGAATACAACTTTCCTTCCTATGACGAGAACACTCGCAAGCAATTTCAGGATTGGTTGAAGCAAAAATATGGGTCTCTGGATGCGCTCAATCGGCGTCTGGTGATGGCGTACTGGGGCCAGACGTTTACAAGCTGGGACCAGATTCCCATTCCCGATGCACACGGAAATCCAGGATTGATGCTTCGCTGGAAGGAATTCGTAAGCGACACCTGGCGGAGTTATCAGAAAAACCAAATCGACGCCATTCACGCATATGCCGATCCGAGGCAGGGCATCACAACGAACATGATGGGCTGGTTCGATGGCTATGATCATTATGTCGTCGCACGAGATTTGAATTTCGCATCGTGGGATGATCCGCTTGGCCATTGGGCCAATCCTTTTAAGCCGGCAAAGAATGCTGCGACCAACGATCTGGCGCGGGGATTCAAAGATCAGGACTTTTGGGTGATGGAAACAACGGCCGGATCCAACATGGCGAAGGGGCAAATGCGCGCCGGCATCTGGCAGGACATTGGCCATGGCGCCAACACGACAAGCTATTGGCAATGGCGCGATTCGCTGAATGGACAGGAGCAGAACCACAAGGGAGTCCTTGTCGGAGTCGATGGCACGCCCACTCCGGTGTATGAGGAGATTGCGCAGGTTGGCCGTGAATATGAAAAGGCCGGTCCTGCCATCGAGGGAACCACGATCCGATCGCAAGTGGCCATTTTGCAATCCTACAAAAGCCGGTGGACCATCAATTGGCAGAGAGAAAATCCAAACTACAATCCGATCGATGAATTGATGAGCTATTACAAGCCACTCCATGAGCTAGGCAACTCGATCGACATTGTCTCGCCGCAAGATGATCTTTCCCGCTACAAGCTGGTTGTAGCGCCGGGGCTGTATGTGATGCCGCAGGCCGTGGTAGACAACCTGATGCGCTATGTCGCGCAGGGAGGAAACCTGGTGCTGGGGCAGCGTTCAGGAATGAAGGACGGCGACAATTCGCGCTGGCAAGAGCGGCAGCCTGGGCCGCTCGCGAAGATTTTGGGTGGGCGCGTAGAGCAGTACTTCGCGCTGATCCATTCTGTTCCGGTGAGCGGCGACTGGGGATCGAATGAAAGCCAACTCTTTGCGGAGCGGCTTCAGGTGGAAGCTCCGGACGTGAAAGTGCTGATGCGTTACGACAAGAGCAATGGCTGGCTCGATGGATCTCCGGCTGCGATTACCCGCAAAGTAGGGCGAGGGACCATCACCTACATTGGCATCTGGATGGACGATGCTGGAATGAAACAAGCAGCCCAGTGGATGCTTGGCATGAGTGGCGTCAAGCCAGACCTGTTGCAGGCTCCTGAAGGAGTGGAAGTAGAGCGCCGCATCGGGCCAGCCCAGACGATCTTCTTCATGGAGAATTTCTCAAACAGCCAGCAGACCATCCCGTTGGCGCATACTATGACGGATGTGCTGGCAGGCGGGTCTGTGCGCAGCGTCACGTTGCCTGTGTATGGCGTTGCGATTCTGTCCGAAAAGACGGACGGCGCAGGATCTCGGCCGTAGAAGAAAATGTCTTGGCGCATTCAAGGTAATGGAGGTCCCAGGTGAAGAATGACAAGGTGGATGCGAACATGCTGTTCCCGGCCAGTGAGCGCAAGGCCGAGCTTGAGGAGAAGCATTCTGTTCTGCAGGAGTTCCTGAAGGCAAACTCGCTCGATGCATTCGTGATCTCGCGACACGAGAACATTGCCTGGGCAACTGCCGGGTTGGTCGAGATGCGCGTGGGTATTCCGCGCGAAATTGCTGTTGGCAGCCTTCTGGTCACCCGCGATGGCCGCTCCTATTACTTGACGACCAACAACGAAGCTCCACGGCTGGCGCAGGAAGAGTTTGTGCATCTCGACTACCAGCCCGTGATCCAGCCCTGGTATGACAACGATGTGCAGGCATCGATAAAGAAAATTGTTGGCAGCGGCAAAGTTGCCAGCGACGATGCCACGATCGGAGTTCCAGCCATTTCGATGAAACCTTTGCGGCTGCCGCTGACAGACGGAGAAATTGCGCGTTATCGCTGGCTTGGCGAGCACATTGCGGAGGCGACTACGGATACGCTACTGGAACTGCGTCCGGGCATGACGGAAGCTACGATGCAGGCTATGGTGTGCAGGCGACTGCTGGCCCAAAGTATTTTGCCTTCCGTTTTGCTGGCCTCGGTCGACGAGCGGATTCGGAATTACAGACATGCAGTGCCGCGGGAAGGGGTGCTGCAGAAGTTCGGCATGCTGAATTTCTGTGCTCGCCGCTGGGGCTTGTCGGTCTCTATCACGCGGTACGTCCACTTTGGCGACATGCCGGCGGAACTGGAAGAAAAATTTGCGGCGGTGACCCGAGTCAACGCCAGTCTGTTGCATGGCACACGGGAAGGCACGAGGGCCGACGAATTGTTTACGATGGCGCAGCGCGCATATACGGAACAGGGATACCCGGGTGAGGAGCAGATGCATCATCAAGGCGGCGCCACCGGCTATTGGGAGCGCGAGTGGGTTGCCCGCCCAGGCGGCAGCGAGCGGGTACTGAAGCAGCAAGGGATAGCTTGGAACCCCAGCTTGCAGGGTGCAAAAATTGAAGACACGGTGGTGCTACATCACGGGAAAATCGAAGCCCTTACCAGGACGCCACGGCTGCCGGTTGTGGAGACCAGCCGTGACGGGAGCATCTATCAGTCGGCTGGAGTATTGCTGGCGTGATGAACGCAGGAAGCGTCCGGCAATGTGCTAGGGGGGTGCTCCCACTCGTGCAACAAGAAGCAAAAAGTCTTGCAAATGAGGAGCGTAGCGATGTCCGGATTTCGGAGATTCTGGATCGAGAAGGGCATGGCCGCACTGGCCACAGCATTGTGTGCCGCAACCGTGTTGCATGCGGCTGGTTTTGCCCAGCAAAACAACTCCGCGCCGATTCCGCAGCAGGTTCCACAGACGGACACCAGTTATATCGATGCCAAGGGTACCGCGCACATTACGCGCATCGTACCGATTCCGGCGACGATTAGCCGTGAGGCTCAGAGGTTTCTTGCCCAGTCTCCGCCGGACCTGGGCGCCATGACCCTGGCAGAGCGGCGCAAGCAGACAGATATTTGGCAGGCGGCTCGCGGGGCACAGTTCGAGGCCATGTATCCAGTCCATGTGCAACAGCAGACCATGGGCGGCGTGCCAGTCAAGATCATCACTCCGCTCAAAATTTCGAAACAAAATCGTGGCCGGGTTCTGATGAACTTGCATGGAGGCGGCTTCGATTCGGACTCCGGCTCATTGACAGAAACAGTCCCCATTGCCAATTTGACGCAAACCGAAGTGGTGGCCGTGCTGTACCGCCTGATGCCCGAGCATCCGTTTCCGGCACAAGTGGATGATGCCATCGCGGTGTACAAACAGCTTCTCAAAGCCTACAAGCCGCAGCACATTTGCATTTATGGAACATCCGCCGGCGCAATCCTCACCCCTGAGGTTGCTGTCAGGCTCCGTCAACTCGGATTACCGCTGCCCGGCTGTCTGGGTGTTTTTTCCGGCTTGGGAGATTTTAGTCAGCGCGGCGATTCGCAATCGATATTCGGTCTTTTTGGTTTGGCAGGACCTTTGAATATGCCGCAATCTCAGCACCACCCCGCTGCGAGCACCCAGGTAGCACGCGTCAATTTAAAGGATCCGTTGCGTTCGCCACTCTATGCCGACCTGACAGGATTCCCGCCAACCTTGTTCATCACCAGTGAACGCGACATGCTGTTGAGCGGGACGACCATTCTGCACCGCGCATTCTTGCGGGCTGGCGTTGCCGCGCAACTGGTCGTGTTCGAAGGGTTGCCCCATGCCTTCTGGAACCATCCGGAATTGCCTGAGACCAAAGAAGCCGACCAGATTATGGCATCCTATTTCGACAAGCAATTAGCGCACTAAGAGCACGGTCTCAGACTGCGATTCATTGCCGATATTCCATTGGCGCAATGCCACTTGCGTGGCGAACAATCCGGAATGGTCCTCGAGGATGGAAGCAATCGCCTACATATTGGTGTGGCCGTGGCGCATTTCTTCATTGAAGGCCGGCTTGGTGCGCGCGATCGCGTCCGCGAGCATTGCATGATAATGGTCGGCTCGTTGAAGTAGCAAGGGTGTGGCCATGGCGAACTGCGGGTCGCTGCTCAGCGCGGCAAAGCCTTCGCTGGCCAACATGTTTACGGCGTGTTGCAAATGCTGGGTGTCGGTATTGAGGTACTGCGCATCTCGAGGGTCGGCGATCCACACCGGCTGGCTGCCACCCAATACGCCAGAGAGCCAGTAGAGTTTCAGCGCCAGAAAGTCCGCGCGGCTTTCATCGTCGGTATCGGAAAAAACGAACTTCTTCTGCCAGCGACTGTAATAGCGCGTGGTGACGGGCACCGGCTGACGATTGCCGCTCTTGATCATTTCCATCTGGCCCTGGTCGAGCGTCTTGCGAACAGCATTGTAGATAAACGTTTCGGCGTAGGGTTGCTCCGGCGCAGGGACAATCTCGGCAAAGGTGACTGTCATGCTGGCGGCAATCTTGGCATCGATATAACTGGTGTCC
>JAJZDO010000522.1 GCA_021805955.1 Acidobacteriota bacterium | reverse complement strand
CGACAACGGCAAGTTGTTGATATGTATATATATTGCTGATTATAAGAGATTTAATGTGGTTGCTGGCGGAGAGAGAGGGATTCGAACCCTCGATAGAGCTTTTGACCCTATAACGGTTTAGCAAACCGCCGCCTTCAGCCTCTCGGCCATCTCTCCGCGGGGTTATCAACAGATTAGCATGAACACGCGTGGCGTAAGCCGAGAAGAAGGCGGGAAATCAGGCTTGCTGTCTGCTGCGCGCTTGCCTCAATGCCACCACTCCGAGCGCAACTCTTTGCCTGGGACGACATTGCTCGGAAGCCCCGGAGTCGGCGACCACAACGGTAGTTCAGTCACAGACCAGACAGCCTCAATCGGCTGTCGCCAGTCATGCAGCGCCAGGTCGAAGAGTCCCCAGTGGATCGGCATCAGCAATCCCGACCCGCCCAGCGCCTGGAAGCTGCGCACCGCGCCCTCCGGACCCATGTGGATATCAGCCCACAGCGGATCGGAGGCGCCAATCTCCAGCATCGTCAAGTCAAACGGTCCAAAGTGAGCGCCGATCTCAGCAAATCCCGACCACTCGCCTGAATCTGCGCCGTAGTAGACGTTGTGTTGCGGGCCTGCTATGGCAAACGACGCCCACAGCGTCTCAAACCGGTTCCAGAGTCCACGCCCGGAGAAATGCCGCGACGGCAGCGCCGTCACCCGCACCGTACCCACGCTCACTTCATCCATCCAGTCCATCTCACGAATCTGTTCGCGGGCCACGCCAAACCGCCGCAGCAGATGGCCAACTTCAAGCGGTGTGATCCACTGCGCCCGCGCAGCCGCCGGCAGAGTAGCGAGCGTCCGCACCGTTGCCGCTCCCAGATGGTCGTAGTGATCGTGCGAAATCAGCACGGCATCGAGCTGGGGAAGGTCGCGAAGGGCGAGCGGCGGTGCAAAAAAACGCTTTGGACCGGCCCAGTTGATCGGCGACGCGCACTGCTCCCACACCGGATCGGTCAGGATGCGTATGCCGTCGATCTCCACCAGCGCAGTCGAGTGGCCCATCCATGTCACGCGCAGGCCCGTCGTCGGAGCTGTGCGATAGACCGCCGCATCGGTACGAAACGGTCCCAGCGGCTGGCGCGGCGAGCGCTTTCCGCGTCGAAAGAAAAACTCGGGAAGCACTTTAAAAATCGTTCGAGGGTCACCAACCGTAGTCGGTACAGGATTCTCAAAGCGGCGACCTAGCCGTCGTGCGCGCTCAAGTGACATACATGTTTAGATGAGTTGCGATGAGAGCGGATTCAGGATTGGTGCAGTGTGCCGCAGCGCAGTGGGGCCACCGCGCCCCGAAGGAGGCACAGCTTCCAGACGGAATGTTTGTTCAAATAAATCGATATATTCATGGGCTTAACGCTATTCAGGTGTGCTTTCCGTCGTGTATAGTCTCGGTGATTCATGCAAGATGATCCATGCCATTCGATTTGTAAGTGGATGACGGAGTGTTTTCAGCCACAAGCGGAAAACGATGACTCGGATCAATTGGATTTTCGATATAGAACGGCGTATTCAGGAGAGGCCATGAAATTCGCTACGCTTGCTCTCGTTCTTGCCGCCGCCATCCCGACGATGGCGCAGACGGCAAACACCTTTCAACCCGCATCCACGAACGTATGGGGCGCTGAATATCCGCGCATCGATGCCAGCGGTCGTGCAGAATTTTGCATCAAGGCTCCAGATGCATCGAAAGTTCAGATCAATTTCTGGGGCAATCCCAAGCTGGACATGACCAAGGGTGCGGACGGCGAATGGACGCTGACGACAAAACCGCTGGTGCCGGGATTTCACTATTACACGGTAATTGTCGATGGCTTCGAGGCAAGCGATCCTGGGAGCCACACCTTCTTTGGCGGAGGCAAGGACGCGAGCGGCATCGAGATTCCTGAGCCTGGATCGACGTACTATCTGCCGACCCATGTGCGTCATGGCGCCGTGCGGGAGCTTTGGTACTTCTCAAAAGTGACCGGAACCTGGCGCCACGCGATGATCTATTTCCCGCCCGGATATGCGGCGAATACCAGGACTCGTTATCCGGTGCTCTATCTGCAACATGGCGCAGGCGAAGACGAGACAGGATGGATCAAGCAAGGCCATGCGAACTTCATCATGGACAACCTGCTGGCGGCGGGAAAGACGAAGCCGTTCCTCATCGTGATGGCCTACGGATATGCGCGGCGCGCGGGGTACGTGGAGCCTGTTCTGACCGGGCGACCTTTTGGCTCGCCGGAGGCGATGAAGGCGATGCAGGAGATGTTCTCGGCCTTTGAGGATGATCTGACGCAGGTGCTCATTCCGTATGTGGACACTCACTTCAGAACGCTGAGCGACCGCGATCATCGTGCGATGGCGGGACTCTCGATGGGTGGAATGCAGACCTTCGATATCACCTTTCATCATCTGGACATGTTTTCCTACATCGGTGGATTCAGCGGCGCGGCTGGAATCATTGGCGGCGGGAAGTTCGATCCTAAGACGGCATACAACGGTGCGATGGCGGATCCGGTTGCATTTGCCAGGCGCGTGCACCTGCTCTGGATTGGCGTTGGAACGGATGAGCCTCGGATGATGTATACCGGGCTGGAAAATCTGCATCATGAACTGGAAGCGGCGCATGTGCTGCATGTCTTCTATGAGTCGCCCGGAACATCCCACGAGTGGCAGACGTGGCGCCGGGACTTGAACGATTTTGCGCCACGGCTCTTTCGCTGAGCGGGGAAGCTGCAAGCGCATCGACCGTGCGGCATCGACAGCGAACCGGGTCGATGTTGATGCCTAGAATGATGAAACAGGATGACGAAAAAAGTTGAGCGCCGTGGGATCGTCGGCCTTCAACAGACGAAAAATACACGAGGATGGTCGGTGATGAAATCGAGAAGCATTTTCCTGCCTGCACTGCTTGTTCAGCTTGTCTGTGCCGTGGGCGCGCTGCAAATGATGGCGCAACCCACTCCCGGAATGCGAATGATGCAACCCATCGATCCGCAGGGGCAGCCGTTTGTGAGCACGATTTTTACCGACAATATGGTGTTGCAGCGCGGCAAGCCGGATGCAATCTGGGGATGGTCGCAGCCGGGAGAAAAGATCCGGATTACGTTTGGCGGACACTCGGCCACAGCCGTGACGGGCGCAGACCATCGCTGGCAGGTATCGATCGAGCCACCTGCAATGGGTGGTCCTTACACCCTGCAAATCTCCGGCAGCAACCAGTCGGTGGAGCTGAAAAACATCCTTGTGGGCGATGTATGGCTGTGCAGCGGTCAATCGAACATGCAACTGCCGCTGCGCGCCATCAACAACAGTGATGCGCTCATCCAGGCAGCCAATGATCCCCTGATACGCTTTTTTACGGTGATGCCGCACACCGCGTATCACCGGGTCAATCTGGTGCAGGGCACATGGCAGGCTGTGACGCCAGAGGATGCAACCTGGCTCTCCGCCGTGGCCTACCTGTTTGCGCACAAGGTGCAGCAGGAAACGCATGTTCCCATCGGCTTGATTGTGGACGCCGTGGGTGGCACGCCGGCCGAGTCCTGGACCAGCGCCGCAGCGCTTGCAACAATTCATGATTTCGACGTGCCGCTGGCCGAACTGGCTAGGCTCCAGGCGGCCAACGCACCCGAGTATGGCAACTACATCATGCACTGGTATGACAAGTACGATATCGGGCAGCGGGAAAACTGGGAGTCGCCGACGCTGGACGATTCTTCCTGGAAGACGGTGACGATTCCGGGCGGATTTGCCGAGCTTGGCGTGCCGACAACGCCTGCCGTAGCGTGGTTCCGCAAGCAGATCACCTTGCCGGACCCTTTGCCGCAGGGGCGAGCGGCGATCTTCCTCGGCTCGATCGAGCGCATGGATACGGTCTACATCAACGGACAGACGGTGGGCGCAAGCGCGTGGGTGGAGAATCCCCGCGTCTATCCCATCCGCCCAGGCATATTGCATGCGGGGAGCAACGTGATTGCAATTCGCGTCTTCAAGACCAAACCGGATGGAGGGTTTCTGGCCAAGCCGGATGAATTGCATCTGGTGCTCGGCGACAAAAGTTCCATTCCGCTGGCGGGAGCGTGGAAGGGAAAGTTAAGCGTGGATGCAAGGCCGCCGCAGCCGATGCCGTTGACCTATGAGAACTGGCCCGTGATGCCCTCGGTGCTCTACGAAGGAATGCTTCGACCGCTGGCTCCGCTTTCTTTGGCTGGGGCTATCTGGTATCAGGGCGAGCAGAATTCGGATCGCGGTTATGCCTATCGCAGAGTGCTGCCCGTGATGATTGCGGATTGGCGCAACCTATTCGATCAGGGAAATTTTCCTTTCTATATCGTGAGCCTGCCGGCGTTCCTGAAGCGCAGCGCCACACCCGTTGCTGGCGATCCGTGGACGGAGACGCGCGAGTCGCAGGCGATTACGGCATCGACGGTGCCGAATACCTGCCTTGCCGTGACCATCGATACAGGTGAAGCCGATAGTATTCATCCCAAGGAAAAAGTTCCTGTGGGCAACCGGCTTGCGCTGTGTGCGTTGGCAGGCTACTACCACAAGAAAGTTGTGTATCAGGGGCCAACTTATACGCACATGAAGATATCGGGCGGCAGTGTGAAGATATATTTTGCCCATGCGAATGGAGGGCTGGTGGCCAAAGGCGGCAAAGCGGAAGAGTTCAGCCTTGCAGGCGCTGACCAGAAATGGCATTGGGCCGATGCGCGGATTGAAGGAAAGACGATCGTGCTGACGTCGCCGGACGTGCCGCATCCGGTGGCTGCGCGATATGCCTGGCAATCGAATCCTCGCGCGACTCTGTATAACGGTGTAGGATTGCCTGCGGTTCCGTTTCGCACGGACGACTGGACGGAGCTGACGCAAAACGCGCGTCCGTATTGAGAGAAAAATGCCGGAGAGGCGCAGGAAACCTTGGTAGAGTTACGTTCATGCG
>JAJZDO010000182.1 GCA_021805955.1 Acidobacteriota bacterium | reverse complement strand
GGAAGCCTCGGTTTTCGTCTTTTATTTGCCTCTTTGCGTCGGGACACAGAAGCGTCGGGTCATAACCGACTGCGGTCATCCAGCGGAATAGTGGCGTACTTCGGTTGGTTCTCCGGTTCCACTCTTAAGAGTTGATTGTCAACTACGTGATGCCTGAATACGTCGGAAAGGACAGCCAAGCTCCCCTGCCGAAGCCTGAGGCTCCGCCCCCGCGCGACGCGTTAAAAGTGATCTGAATGCGGACCCAGGTCGATCATGCCAGCCGACGGATCGCCAAATTCAACCCGAATGGCACGAGTTCCTTCTCACGGGTGAAAGCAATATCAGTGGCGTGTGCTTCGCCCATACCCGTTTCATCATCCTTCTTGGAAATTTCAAATTGGCTAAGGCATATGTAACTTGCTGGTACGATCATGCCGAGAACCCACTATCTTCCCTTCTGGCTAAAGTCGTAGACTTTTTGCGGAAGCAGTCCGAGTTTCTGGAAGAGATCAGACGGTCCTTTCAATTGCTTGTAAAAAAAATGCCAAGGCCCACTTGCCGGAATCACCCGTTCATCGCACGCATCCTCCAGGGGTTCCTCGTCTTCCTGTTTGCCTTCGGCGGTATGGCCTTACTACCTGTGCGGATTGGGGCGCAAACGCAATCGAACACTGTGGCCCAACGTAGCGACTACGCGAAGAAGATTCGCCAGAGTTACGACTTCCGTTTCGGCAAAGATATGATCTCCGCACCTGGGAATGCGGCCATTGAGGGCAATACTTTTGTCCAGAGTGGCGCGTTTCCCACTGCTGCCTATTGCGGCAAGTGCCACCAGGAGGCATACCGGCAATGGCGCCAGGCCCTCCATTCCAATTCTTTTCGGACGCCGTTTTACCGGACGAGTGTCAACGTCCTCATGGACACAAAAGGGATCGAATTCGCCCGACATTGCGACAGTTGTCACAACCCCATTAGCGTGTTCGCCGGAGCGTTGACAAAAAACTCCCAGGTAGACCGCGAGTTCGACGATGACGGGCTGACCTGCATGACTTGCCATTCCATCCAACGCTTAAAGTCCACGACGGGAAACGGCAGTTATGAGATGGGTATTCCCGCTGTTATGGTGGACGCCACAGGAAAGCGAATTCCAGGCGAAGTTCCGTACTACAAGATCATGAACCACCCGGAACGCCACTCGCAGGCGGTCATGAAGGAAATTTACCGGACGCCGGAGTTTTGCGCGGCATGCCATAAAGCCAGTCTGCCGCGTTCATTGAACGACTATAAGTTCATTCGCGCTTTTACCGTCTATGATGAGTGGCAAAATTCGAAGTTTTCGCAGCGCAATCCGTTGACCTTTTATACTGCGGACTACAAGACATGCCAGGGTTGCCACATGAAGCGCAATCCTCTCACGATGCCCGACTCTGGCGCAAAACATGGAACCTTCGCCTCGCATCGCTGGCTTGCTGGCAATACGGCAGTGCCGTTCTACTATGGATTCGATGAGCAATTGCGGAAAACAACCGAGTTCCTCCAATCTGGCAATTACTTGAATGTGGACCTGTTCGCGCTCAAACTCGGGGACAGCATCATCGAACCGCTGGGTACGAAACCCTTCCGTTTAGGGCCGAATGAAATCGTAGAAGTCCGGGTAGTAATTCAGAATAAGAATATCGGCCATTCGCTGATTCCCGAAGTCCGCGACTTGTATGAGGCCTGGGTTGAATTCACTGTCGAGGACTCTAAAGGAAAGGAGATCTACCACAGCGGTTTTTTGAAGCCCGATGGAATGCTGGACCAGAGCGCGCACAGTTTTACCAACCGCCCTGTAGATATTTATGGGGACTTCGTGGACAACCATGAGGTATGGACGATCCACTCGGTAGCCTATGACAATACGATCCAGTCCGGCCGATCGGCGCTGGTACGCTATCAGTTTCAGGTTCCATCGAACACGAAAGGCCCCTTGACCGTCACAGCCCGTGTGAACTACCGTCATCTACGGCAAAGCTATCTCAATAACGTCTTCGGAAAAGACCATCCTGCATACCCGGTGGTGGAGCTGGCGTCGCGCACCCGAACACTCAATCTCGGAGAAAATGCACCGACACCGCCGCAGCCCATGGACAATCCGGAGTGGATGCGCTGGAACAACTACGGCATCGGCCTTATGGATGAGCAGCAATATGCCGACGCTGTCCGCGCTTTTCAACAAGTAGTCAGCCTGCGTCCGGATTACGCAGATGGCGATACCAACATAGCGTTGACCTATATCCAATGGGAAAAATACTCTTCCGCGCGCCCTTATCTGGAAAAGGCTCTGGCCCTGAGTCCGAATAACGCCCGCGCCACCTACTATATGGCGGTCATCGAAAAGCGCTCAGGCCATCCCGCAGCCGAGTTTGCCGATCTGGAACGAGTGATTGCGCAATACCCGCAGGCCCGCGACCCTCGGCGCGAATTGGGCGTCTACTACATGCAGCAACATGAATACAAGCAGGCATTGGAGCAGTTTGAAGCATTGCAGGCGATAGACCCCGACGATGTGGCCGCCCACTACAATCTTTCCCTGCTCTACCGGCGCATGGGCCTGAAGGACAAGGCGGCTGAACAGGCTGCATTGTATGCATCCAAAGTTGTCGACCCCCGGGCCCCCACTTATTCGCTGGACTATCTTCGCAAGCACCCGGAGATCGGCCCGGAAAGCGATCCCTGGCATCTCCATACGGGTTTGCCCCCGGTAGCGGCAACCGTGCCTGGACAGAATTAGTTTGAGAGAATATCCATCATGAGTTGGAGCCGCCGCAGATTCCTTCATTCGTTCAGCTGCACTGCTGTCATACTTCCATTTGCGGATGTGCTGGCCATGGCCACTCCTCCATGGATGAGAGATACTCAGTCACAAGCTGCTGGCTCGCAGGCGCTCGGGCCAACGGAAAGAAAATATGACGCGAAACCGATGCCTCCCCCTCCTGGACCTGCCTCCCCGATCGAAGGCACCCCGCTTGGAGTCAGCTTTGTGGACATCGCCAAGCCGTCGGGCCTGAACATCGAGACCATTTATGGCGGCGTAGGCGAAAACAAGTACCTGCTTGAAACCACTGGCTGCGGCGTCGCTTTCTACGACTATGACAACGACGGATGGATCGACATCTTCCTTGTAAATGGCTGGAGACTGGACGGTTTCGGCAAGAGTGCGGGACCGCACTGCCACCTATTCAAAAACAATCGCGATGGTACGTTTACCGACGTCACACAAGGCTCCGGCCTGGAACACCGCACCGGCTGGGGTCAGGCGTGTTGCGTAGGCGACTATGACAACGACGGTCGAGACGATCTCTTCGTCACCTATTACGGACAGAATGCGCTCTATCGTAATCATGGCGATGGCACGTTCACTGATATGACCGAGAAAGCCGGCTTGATCCAGCCCGGTCCCAAGACGCGATGGAACACCGGTTGCACTTTTGTAGATTATGATCGTGACGGGAATCTCGATCTTTTTGTCGCCAACTACGTCGATCTTCAGCTTGCGGATTGGCCATTGCCGAAGGCCGGCCCATGTACATACAAAGGGATTCTGGTGGCCTGTGGACCACCCGGCCTTCCAGGCGGCAAAAACATTCTTTACCACAACAATGGCAACGGAACGTTTACCGATGTGAGCGAGAAAGCTGGAATCTGGAACGTCATCGGAACTTACGGACTGAGCGTTGCCGCGTCCGACCTGAATAATAACGGATGGCCCGACATTTATGTAGCCAACGACTCAGCGGCTGCAACGCTCTACGAGAATCAAAAAGATGGAACGTTTAAAGACGTCGCTGTCGACGCTGGCGCTGCGCTCTCGCCCAGCGGACTTCCTCAGGCCGGGATGGGCGTGGCGATCGGCGATTACAACCGCGACGGTACCCTGGACATTGTGAAGACCAACTTCGCCGGCGATACCGATTCGCTCTACGCCAACCTCGGAGATGGCAGCTTTGAGGACCGCACTTATCCCGGCGGCCTGGGCATGAATACTCGCCTGCTCGGCTGGGGAGTCGGCTTCTTCGACATGGACAATGACGGCTGGCTGGACATACTGATGTCGAACGGCCATGTGTATCCAGAAGTCGACAAATCCAATGCCGACCTGACCTATGCGGAGCACAAGTACCTCTATCGCAATCTGCACAACGGCCGGTTTGAAGATGTGACTCGAAAGAGCGGCCCCGGCATTACGGAACGTGCCCCAGCCCGCGGCTGCGCCTTCGGCGATTATGACAACAATGGCGTGATGGACATCGTTGTGAACTGCGTAAATGCTGTCCCGCAGCTCCTGCGCTGCGATTCTTCCCTGGCGCGGAATTGGATCAAAATCAAACTCGTCGGCGTCAAGTCCAACCGTACCGGAATTGGGAGCCGCGTAACAGTCACAGCGAAGACGACTGCAGATCGGCAACAGCCACTGATACAGATCGATGAACTCCGCAGCGGAGGCAGTTACTTTTCTCAAAACGATCTGAGAATGCACTTTGGGCTGGACCAGGCGAAGACAGTCGATTCGGTTGAGGTCCGCTGGTTGAGCGGCCAGGTCGATCATTGGAAAGACCTTGAGGCCAACCGACTTTATGTCTTGCAAGAGGGCGGCAAGATTTTGAAGGCCGAAACACTGAAACCTGCTCTGAAATCCAAGAACACCGCCCTGCTCGGCTTGGGTGCATCGAAGAACGATGTGCGTAATTCGTAACTGCTATGTGGCGTTGTACGCTCGCATATAAACCGTCAGTCAGGAATCTGACACTGGAGCAACATCGGAATCGGCATAAGAGAACGTCGTCATCTTGAGCGAAGCGATCCTGCATTTCAAAAAAGAGCACGGCTCGACACCCCCGAGACGCTTCTTGACCGGCCGCGACAAGGCCCGGTCACTTTTTGAATCCGCGCAGGACCTCCTTCTTCAAAGTGGAGCTGCCTTCAAAATCTTGCCGCCCTCTTGCAA
>JAJZDO010000478.1 GCA_021805955.1 Acidobacteriota bacterium | reverse complement strand
ATGACCTCGCGGGTGTTATCTTTCGCCAGCAAAAACCGGCACGATCCCAGGTCTTGCAACAGGATCTCAATCTGGCGGTTTTGATAGTTCCTTAGGATGGTATGGACGGGGCCTTCCTGCGTCTCAACCATATCGCCGTCCACCACGTGGTAACGGTAAAAAATTGTCTCGGGCCCGGTCATACGGGAATGAAAAAACGCCAGGACTTGCCCACTCTCGTTCATTACAGCTTTCAATTTCCTCAGGACTGCATCTGCCAGTGGACTCGGCATATAGTCCAGAGCATCCCAAAGAAGAACAACGTCAAATTTGCGGCCGCCAAAATCCATGTGCTGCGCAAGAAACCCGTCTACGTCGTACCTCTGTGCTTCATTCTCCTCCACTGGCAACAACCATTCCGGCTTGATGGCTTCTTCCACCAGATCCGCCATGTAAACGCTGTGACCCAGCCCGGTCAAAAAATTGATGTTGGTGGGAGAGGTAGGTCCGATGTCCAGTACACGCAGGCCTTGCTCCGCCTTCAGGCGGCCCAGGATCTTCATCCAACCGCTGGAGTGCCGAGGGACGCGACCAGCCGCATGCTTGTGGGCGTGATTAGGGTGCTCCTTATGCCCGGCGTCGCGCTGAAACAATGGGCTCATCTTGACGTCATCTCCATTTCACATCCGCAATCGCAATCCGTTTGCATCTCAACATCCGGGATACGCGATATGCCGATCTTGAATCGCGATGGATGCAAGAGTTCACGATCCGTGTGTTTCCAATGTATATCGTAAACTGTCAGGAAGCTGAGGTGACGTTTGCTCTTGAAGATTGGCGAGCGCAGCAAAACCGCCCCTATACCAGTTGCCAGTCTGCGATTGCTTCGTCTCAAGCCGCCCCGCTGCGGATTCCAGCACATCCTGCCCCCTCTGCCCTCGCGCCGTCTCCCCTGGGCGCTTTTCTTCGTGCTGGCGCTGTCTTTCCTTCCATCAGCAAGGACCTCATCCGATTCCTCGGCGAAGGCCACGCCCACTTCCACGTGGAGTCTGGCGCAATCCGATCCGCACGCGCTGGTGCGGGCAGCGGTGGAAAATGAATTCAACAATTCCTACGGCCATCGCCCGCCAGTCCGATATATGCTCCGAAAGAAAACTAGGAATCTCGACACGACCAAAGAAATCGTGGAAACCAGCGACGGGGGGGTGGCTCGCCTGGTCGCCATCCGCAACCAGCCCTTGTCCGCCGCGCAGACACAAGCGGAGATAGAACGATTGCGCGAACTCGCTTCCGATCCGGCGGCGCAGCAGCACCGCAACCGAAGCGAACGGAAAGATGCGGCTCAACTCGCCGGCATCATGCGTGTTCTTCCAGACGCGTTTCTCAACCAGTTTGCCGGATCGGTCGAAACGCCGAACGGCCCTGCAATACGGCTGACCTTTACCCCAAATCCTCACTTTTCCCCGCCTACTTTGGAATCCCGCATTTTGACCGGAATTCGAGGGGAAATATGGATCGATCCCACGGATTTGCGCGTGGTTCAGATCGAAGGCCGCCTTTTTCGGACTGTGGATTATGGCTGGGGAATCCTGGGAACTCTCTACCCAGGAGGAACAATCAGCATCGAGCAGACACGGACGCCAGAGTGCGGCTGGCAGTTAGCGCATCTCAATTTGAACCTGGCAGGCAGAGCGCTCATGCTGAAGCCATTGAACATCGTGGTGGATGAAACCGCTACCGACTACCACTCCGCGCCAAAAAGCTGGAAATATACCAATGCAATCGACTGGCTCTTACAAATGCCCGCCGCACCGCCGGCGCAAGTAGAATTGCCGCAGCCGTAACCGGCCCTCCACGATCCAGACGAATTTCGGATTATGCGCGGGCCTGGATCGACCCAGTTGCCTCGCCATGGGCCTTGTTCCTGGCATGAAAACGTTCGCTGCGAACGGTCAGTCGCTCGACGCGATCCCGCTTCACTTCAAACCCTCGACCTGCAATTTGCGGGACCTCGATTTCGCCATTCCGCGAAACCTCCACCGCAGGCTCGATAATGTCTTCCTCCCAGTAGCGCGCGGAGGCTGAAACATCGCCCGGCAAGGTAAAGTTCTCCAGCGACGAGAGCGCAATGTTATGCGCTCGGCCAATACCTGTCTCCAGCATTCCCCCGCACCATGCAGGCACGCCGCGTTCTGCCGTCACATTGTGTACGCGGATCGCTTCGCTGAATCCGCCCACGCGGCCCAGCTTGATATTCACGATTCGACAAGACTCCATTTCAATCGCCGCCAGCGCATCGCGCCGATTGCGAATGGACTCATCGAGGCAAATGGGAGTCTCCAATTGACGCTGCAGCAGGGCATGAAAATAAAAGTCGTTGTGCCATAGCGGCTGCTCGATCATCAGCATGCCGAACGCGTCGAAGGAACGCAGGAGTTCCTGATCTTTCAACCTGTACGAGCCATTCGCGTCGCAACTCAACGAAATGTTCGGCCAGCGCTTGCGCACAGCTTCAAACAACTGAACATCGATGCCGGGTTTACATTTCAGCTTGATACGTTGGTAACCCGAGGCCAGTTCCCTTTCGACCAGTTCCAAAAGCTTTTCGATCGATGGTTGAATGCCTAAGGAAACCCCGCAAGGGATCTTTTTTCGCAACCCGCCCAGCAGTTCCCACAGTGGAATTCCGAGTTGCTGGCTTTCCGCATCCCAGACAGCATTTTCCAGCGCGGCCTTCGCCATCCGGTTCCCGCGCACATGGCTCAACGCCTTCGGACACATGCCAGAGGAGTCAATCTCCGCGTGGAGCAATGCCGGGATCAGTTCATCGGCAAGCATCAGCCAGGCTGTATCTGTGCACTCCCCGCTGAAGCTGGGATGCTCCCCCGCCGTGCATTCCCCCCAGCCGGTGACGCCATCGCTCTGCACCTCCACCAGTAGAATGCGTCTCTCGGTGGTGCGCCCAAAACTGGTTTCAAACGGCTGCACCAGAGGCATGCGAATTTCCCGCAGAACCACGCTGTCTATCTTCACAAACACTCTCCCGAAAGCTGAATCCAATCGCAGCGGTCGCAAACTTCGATACGATCCGGCTCCGGCTAGCCGCGAACGATCGCGCTGGATTCGTCCCAGCGCCCAAGCCGATAGCAAGCGGAGTCGCCGGACAATCTTTGAAACCGTAAAACAGTAAAACCACCAGAAAAGGCTGCAAGAAATTGCCGCCGTACTTTCAACAGCAATTCTAACGCCAATACGGAGGGAGGCTGGAGTGTATCACTCGTCTGCTCAGTCTCATATGTAACAGTAATAGTTTCCTCTATGCTGCATTCCGGCATATCCTGCCCAGCCATCAATGCCACCACTCGCTCTGATTTCAACCACCATTCCGCGTGCAGTCGATCGGTGGGGAGTGCGCCATGCAATGGAGAGGTGGAGAGGCCATAAAAATCAGGCGTATAGCGTCGAACCACCGCGCCCAGCCGTTCAATATTGAAATATGCATTTTTTGTTTCCATCGGATCGAATGTCCACTCGATCAAATTGATTCCCCTCGCCATCGCATCGTCCCTTTGCGCAATTTTTAACATTTTGCCGATGCCACGATTTCGATATTCCGGCGACACGGCCAGCATGTGCGAATGCAGGTACGAGAATCCATCGCGCACGCCTGGTACGGCCACAACATAACCCACAAGTCTCGTTCCGTCCCATGCGCCAAATACCTGACCGCCAATGGCACCCGCCACTACGAAGATTCTGCGTGGGATCACATCGAGATCGGCGAATTGCCATACCGACTGTTGCAGAGCAACACAGGCTTCCAAATCTGGAATGGAAATCATTTTTCTGATTTCGATCATGTTGTCAACGGGGTTGCTCACCGGCTGGGTCCTTTCCTTCACGAGCTTTGACACCGTCCCAGAGTTCCTCCAGTTCCTCTGGAGCGAGTTGGGCCAGCGGCGCGGCAATTGTGTCGAATCGCTCCATGGCCGCGAACCTGCGCCGAAATTTCGCATTCGATCCACGCAGCGCAAATTCGGATTGCACTCCCAGCTTGCGGGCCAGGTTGACGACCGTAAACAGAACGTCTCCCAGTTCCTCCTCCTGCTGGTCGCGGTGCCCCTTCGCCATCGCCTCCCGCAATTCGTTCAACTCCTCCTGAAGCTTGTCAAAAACTGGCTCGGCGCTTTCCCAATCGAAGCCAATCGTTGCCGCCTTGCTCCCCAGTTTGCCGGCCTCCATCAACGCCGGCAGTGCGCGCGGCACAGCGTCGAGCAATGATGTCTCTTTCGGGTTGACTGATTCCGCGCGCTCCGATTTCTTGATCTCTTCCCAATTTGCAACCACCTGCGCGGAGGTCTCCACTCCCTCTCTGTTGGCGAATACGTGCGGATGTCTGCGAATCAGTTTTTCGCTGAGGCTGTCCATCACATCCTGTAGCGTGAAATACCCTGCTTCCCGCGCCATTTCCACGTAGAACAGCACCTGCAGGAACAAGTCGCCAAGTTCATCCTTCAGTCCCGGCCAGTCCTTATGTTCGATGGCATCGAGAACCTCATAGGTCTCTTCGAGGGTATATCTGCGGATGGAATCGAATGTCTGCTCGCGGTCCCACGGGCACCCGCCTGGCCCGCGCAAGCGAGCCATGATCTCTATCGCGCGCGTGAACGCCTGCTGTAGCGAGTCTTGTTCGGTCTGCGAGGACGGAGGTATTGGCCGTCTGTTGGATCGATGCGAAGTTTGCGTCATGCTCCACATCTTACGATTAGACCGGCCCATCGGATGCTGTAGATTACTCGTCCCCTGCGTATACTGCGGCTGCGTGCCTTTTGTCGCTTTCATTCCCGTCTGGGTCGTCGTGACCGCCGCTCTGCTGGGGGGTCTGATGTTCGGCAGTTTTCTCAATGTCTGCATTGCCCGTCTGCCTGCGCATCGGTCGATTGTTACGCCGAGCTCCCATTGCCCACGCTGTGGCGCGCCCATCCGTGCGTGCGACAATAT
>JAJZDO010000163.1 GCA_021805955.1 Acidobacteriota bacterium | reverse complement strand
CCCAGGGCGCGGCCGCTGATCATGGGCACCAGCAGGCCTGCCGCGACTGCGATGGGAGCGACGATGAAGGAGGTCTTATCGCCGACGCCGCCCGTGGAATGCTTGTCTACCGCAAACTTACCGAGTAGGGACGGATCGAACTGTTCCCCGGACGAGCGCATTTCGGCGGTTAGCGCTTGCAGTTCGGGAGCGGTTATTCCCCGTAGAGTGACAGCCATCAGCCATGCGGACAGTTGATAATCCGGGACAGTGCCATCCGACGCGCCATGCACCAGCGCGGCAATTTCCTCTGCGGCCAAAGGCTTGCCGTCCCTTGTCTTGCGGATGCACGCGGGAATGGAGACGGATTGGCTTTTACTCATGATTGTAACGATGCTTCTCGCTTTCGGCAGAACGGGGCAGCAGGGAGAACGTCCCGGCACGTCTGCGGGCTATGCCTGCGCAACGATGCCGGGAAGTGTTCGATACACACAACTGGCCGCCCAGCATCATTTTGACTAGAAACGGTATCTAAAAGCAAACTGCCAGACGCGGGGTGGGTTCAATTGGTCGATCGATTCCAACTGCCCGAAATAGCTGGAGGTGTACCCGCTGGCCTGCGTATTCGGAATCAGGTAGCAGGTCTGGTTGGCCGTAGCTCCGTCGCCGCAATTGTTACCCACCGGATTGTATTGAATCTGGTTCACGCCGGAGCCGCTCTGGACGAAGTAATTCTGATGGTTGGTAACGTTGAAGACCTGCGCGGTAAGCGAGATGTATTGACCGTGGGGCAGCAGGAAACGGCGCTCCAGACCCAGATCGACCTCATCGATCCACGGCCCATAAAAGGAGTTGTACGCCAGGTTGGGCGAGGGACCCGCGCCAGCGATGCCGAGTGCCGTGTTGTTCGTTGTCTGGTTGAAGGCGCTGTCGTTCAGGTTGTCGCCCGCGCCGTTGCAGTTCTGCAGGTTGGGGCCGGTACAAGCCGGATTCAAAATGCCCGTGTAAGGACGGCCGGAGTTGAAGGCCATGACCGTGCTGAGCGTCCAGTCGGAAACCAGGAAATGCACCATCCGAGAAGAACTGTTGATGACCGGCTGATATACGGCCGCCACCGAAAGCCGGGTGCGTTGATCGAGCAGCGAGGGTGAATGTGTGTTGGAGAAATTGAACTGATTGTTGAAATCCACGCCATTCGAATCCATGTTCTTCGAGTAGGTGAAGGAAGAAAGCACCTGCAGACCGTTTTTCATGCGTCGGGTGAACTGCGCGATCAGCGATGCATAGTTGTTCAAGCCAGGGCTGATTAGTTCATTGATCTGTCCGGCGTTGGGGTCAATTGCGCCGTCGGTCAGAAGACCGTTGTCGAGATTTGGGCCCGTATAGGTGCTGCCGTTGCATCCGCCTGCGGTTTGCGGCGTTCCAGGAGGGCAAACGATATAGGTCGTTGTTCCCACGGGAGCATTCAGATTCAGATCGTAGGCGCTGGATGAAATCAAGTGATTGGCATGCGACCATACCGTCCCAATGCTGAAAGAGGTGTCGTTGTTGATCGCCTGCTCAATCTGCAAGCTGCTTTCCAGGATGTAAGGAGGCTTGAAGTTGGGGGCGATAACGGAGACGTTGGGTGAGGCCGCAAACAGCGAAGTGCTGCTGATTTGTCCGGGGAATGTAGGAGATCCCGGACTGCCGTAGCTCAACTGCAAGCTTGATTGCTGACTGGGAAGGCCATTGGAGATTGTCGAGTTTTCGTAGTTCGACCCATTGAAAATCGTATAGAAGACGCCAAATCCACCACGAACCACCGTTTTAGATGTTGGAGAGTAGGCAAATCCCAGCCGCGGAGCGACACGCTTATAGGTGTTGTTGAATTGCGCAGTCAAGGGTATGGCTGGATTTGCATTGGGCTTGGGAAACCTCTGAAAGTCCTCGCGCACGCCCAGGTCGAGCGTAAGGTTCTGCATGATCTGGTATTTGTCGTCTACATAGAAGCCGTAGTAGGGGACGCTGAATACGAAGGTCGGATTGCCGGCTGCCTGGCTGAAGTACAACTGGTGGACGAGCGCGAAATTTTCCGGCGAGGTAAAGGCATACGTCCCGCGGAAATTGCCATAGTTGAAGTCGGTGACACCATCGTGGTTGAAGTCGAATCCGGTGGTGATCGTGTGACGGCCCTTGACATACGTCGCATGGTCATTGAATTCGACTTCCGTTTCCCGCGTATTTCCGAGAGCGAAACCCGGATTGCCCAGTTCAAAAAATTCCGGCGAAAACAAGCTTACCGTAGGGAAATTGGCCGAGGGAGCCAGACCGCTGGGAGTCTCAATCTGCTGGTCTCGCAGGTAACTGACATAGACCTCATTGAGCAGGGCAGGAGTGAAAGTATGGGCCCAGTGGATGTCGCCGTGATGGTCGCGGACATAGTTGTTGCTCAGGGCCATGATTCCGGCGAATGCCACTGGATTGAATGTGATTTCGCCGCCGGGTGAGTCGAACTTGTTGTAGTTGTAGACAAATGTGACATGGTCTTTCTGTGTTGCTTGCCAGTCAACCTTCGGGAAAAATAAGAGGTCGTTCTGCATGCGTGCACGGCTGCCAATGTTCGTCTTAATGACGTTCAGCGCATTCGATACTTGCTGTACATAAAAAGCATTGTTTGCGTTCGCGGTAGCAGGCGTATCGAGGGGGCTGGGTATGGGGAAACTGGAATTGGGGGCAGGCAGTTGCGTTCCAGCAGGGAGCCCGAAGTTCGTGACCGTCAGGCCCGACTGGCCGGAATTGATGACGGAAATAGGGTTCTTCTGTCGCTGTTGCTCATAATCGAAAAAATAGAACAGCTTGTCTTTCACAATCGGGCCGCCGACATTCGCGCCGAATTGCTGCAAAATATCGAGCGGTGTGGGTACGCCGTTCGCCTTATCGATTGCATCGTTGGCTGCAGTCCCGGAGTTGCGGTTGTAGTAGAAGCCGCTGCCATGTATTTTGTTGGTGCCCGACTTGGTGACGGTATTCACGAAGCCCGCGCCGCCCGATCCATAGGCTGCCGAATATGGATTGTCGGAGACTTGGAACTCCTGGATCGATTCCTCGCCAAAGATATACGGCACCCTGGTCCGTCCTCGAGCGCCGCCAAAGAACGTGCTGGTAGCACTTGCGCCATCCACTGTGAATGAGTTGGTCCCGTTGCCATTCGCATAGCCGGAACTGCCGCTTGCCTGTTGTCCGGCGAAGCTCACATCGCCGAACTCGCCATCCGGGGTGGCATTGGGTGTCAGCAGAACGAAGTCCGTGTAGTTGCGGCCGCTTAAAGGGAGATTGTCGATCAGCTTGCGGTTTACCGTCGTGCTCACGGAGGACTCACTGGTGTTCAGCAGGGTCCCGGTGGACTCTGTCACGGTAATCTGTTGCGAGGAGGCTCCTACTTCCAGTTTTGTATTTGCCGGCGTCGTGCTGCCGATCGACACCACCAGGGGGGAAATCAGCGCAGTTTTGAAACCCGCTGCGGTAATGCGAAGCGAATAGTTGCCTACCGGCACGGTTGGGAATGAGAACAGACCTGTGGAGTTGGTCTTGTTCGGCTGCCTGATGCCGGTATCGAGATTCGTGAGCTCGATTTGCGCATCCGGCACCACCGCGCCGGCGGTGTCCGTCACAATACCCGATAAGGCACCCGTCGATACAGCGTTTTGTGCGATCGCGCTGCCCGCGAACAGCGATAGAAATACGAACAAAAGTAGAACTCGGCCTCGTAGAAACATAATTCCCCCCGGAAGAACATTAGAACGGATATGTAAAGTTAGTATCAATTTGCCGGTTTATCAAGAACTTTTAGATGAATCGATATTTTTTCAGAACGAGAAACAAAATTGGATGAATTTTGGGCTTTCGGAACAGATGGATCGGCAACTGTTCGTGTCTTCGCGCGGGGAATAGACTTCGCGCACGGACGCGAATTGAAAGGTACACGGTGCGGGAAGCAAGCAATTCGGCGATGTTTCGCCGGAGGGACCTTGGAATGTTTACGCGGGACCGGAGGCCACAGAGCCGGGCCGGATCACATATTCCTCAATCAGAACTGTGACCAGAACTGCCGATGGCACGGCCACCAGCGCTCCGGCGACCCCTGCCAGGCTGACTCCGAGAAGAAGTGCGATCAGAACAGCCGTGCCGGCCAGATCGACGCTGGTTTTCATAATGCGTGGAATGAGATATGCGTTTTCCACCTGGGCGTACACCAGCTCGAAGATGAGCACCCCAAGCACCTTGCCCCACGAATCGCTGGCCGCCACCATCATTGCGATGGAAGTGGAAACCAGAGCGCCGACCACAGGAACGATGTTGAAAGCGCCCATCAGCACAGCCAAGGCAAATGCATACCGCAGATGCATAAAGCCGAAGACAATGCCGCTGCAAATGCCAAGAATCAGCATCAGCGCGCCTTGCCCCAGCAACCACTTTCCCATCCTCGCCGCGGCATGTTGCAGGGTCTCATCCAAACGTTCGCGCCGTGCCTCCGGCACCAGTGAAAGCCCCCATTGGTAGACGTGCCTACCTTCGGCCAGGAAGTAAATCGTCAACACAAGCCCGGTGACAATCTCAAAGAATTTCGCCGCCCAGTTGCCGGCTGAGGAAACGAATGCGCCCACGTGCTGGGCGGTGTCCTGTTTGAGACGTGTTTCGACAAACTGGAAGTTTACGTGGCGAAGCAGGGGCATCCGTTCCAGGCGCGCTACAAACTCCGGACTCCGGCCAGGCAATGTCTGAACGAAGGTGGTGAAGTCCCGCACCAGTGGAGGCAGTGTCAAAATGAGAAAGCAGGCGATGCCGCCAAGCAGGATGCCCATGATGATGACGATGGCAATTCCGTGACTTGGATGCCATCGACCGATCTGGAATCGTTGCACAGCGCGAACAATAGGCATCAGCACGACCGCGAATAGGGCGCTCACATAAAGCAGAACCAGCACGTCCCGCAACAACCATGCCAGATAGAGTCCGATTGC
>JAJZDO010000831.1 GCA_021805955.1 Acidobacteriota bacterium | reverse complement strand
CAGCGCAGACCGGATCCGCACAGCACGCGGCATCATCACAGTAGGCTGCTTTCTCTTTGCACTTTGTTTCAGAAAACTCTCATGAGACCCGCGTCGATTATGGGTCTCATGAGAGACGATTCAAGCAGGAGACTCCAGAAAGATCGCATGCGACTGGAGGAAAATTCACATCAATCTTCGAAGCTGGACTGAAGCGGCATATTCTCCACCGCCCATTGCAGTGCGTCCAGGTAATGACGTGCAAGAACCGCAGGATCGACTCCCATCGCATTGGCAATGAGATCGCATTTTGCCCATTCTCCGTGCTCATGACATTCCATCCAACAGAGCGTAGCGCGCTCCGGATTCTTTGCGCCAAGAAGCGCCTGCCGAATGGACTGACTGAGAGGAAGATGTTGAACGATGACTTCCATCGATACACTCAACAAAGCCGGAACGAGGCTGAGTATGCCGACCAGATATTGTTCCGTTGCATCGATGCCCCGTGCATTTGCAACGATCTCGCACAAACGCGCGCGGTGGAAGGCAAATTGAAGAAGTTCAGGCGGTCGATTGCCAAGCATCTCACTGGCGATGGCCAGCGTTGCCATACGCCGAAATGCAGCGTCGCCTACCAATTGCAGCGCCATCTGGATGGAATGAATCTCGTTTCTCATTCCATAAATGGGGGAATTGACTAGTTTTAGAAGTCGCAGCATGAGTGCTGGGTCGCGTTTGAGCAGAAGGCTGAGATTGTGCTGATCGAGAGGCTCGTCCAGCAACGCGCGCAGCAAATCCAGATGCAGCATTCTGTTGGTTGGGATCGTTCGGTTCTCCACGATGACGGGCCGCGAAAAAAAATATCCCTGGAACAACAGGAAGCCTTCGCGCCGAAGCTGGTGGAAATCTTCCTCAGTCTCAATGCGTTCTGCGATCAGTTGCGGCGTAGCCTTGCAGGCTTGCAGATGCGCGATCAACTCCGTGCGCGCTACAACATCAAGCTGCTCAATATCCACCTTCACATAAGCAGCGAGCGCAAGAAAAGGAATCCAGGACTCCGACCAGGAAAAATCATCCAGCGCAAACATATAGCCATCCCGATGCAATCGAGTGCAGGCCGCCAAAAGTTCAGCATCCGGCTCCAACGTCTCCAGAAGCTCCAGCACCGTTTCTTCGGGACGAAGAACGCGAACCTGTTCTTCCACAATAGCTTCACGTGTGCAGTTGATAAACGCTAAGCGACCATTTGTGATGGCTTGCAATCCGTAGAAAACGGTTTGATCCAGCACGTTGCGCGTCGCCATGGTGTGATCGCCGTAAAAGCTGGATTCACGTCCTGCACGAAACAGCAGTTCATAAGCATGCACTTTTCCATGTGCGTCCAAAATTGGCTGACGAGCCAGATAACGCATTGCGGACTGCATCGCATCTTGTGTTGCAGCATCCGTCGCACAGAGTAAATTCAACCCATCAGCGGCTGCGCGCCTACCGTTTGGATGAGCCTCAACGTCCATACCAAATCCCTCAAAACGGTCATCGGCAGGACGAAGCAAAACATGAAGCAAAGGTCGTGCAATTCAGGGTTTGTGTTGTGACGGGACAAACATCGGTCAGGAGATCGGCTGAAGCTCCTCAACCGCCGATGAACATGCCGCCGTTCACATCCAGAACATGCCCGGTCACATAACCGGCGCCTTCACTGGCCAGATACGCGATGGCGTGGGCGATCTCGCCGTCGGTTCCAGGTCGGCCCAACGGAATGGACTGCATCATGGCTGCCCGTTGCGCCTCGTTCAACACCTCGGTCATCGGCGTTTCAATATAGCCGGGCGCAACGGCATTGACGGTAATACCGCGGCTTGCAACCTCACGCGCAAGCGAACGTGTCATACCGATCAGGCCCGCCTTGCTTGCGGCATAGTTCACCTGACCCGCCTGCCCGGTGCGCGCAACAACACTGGTGATGTTGATGATGCGCCCCCAGCGATTTTTGAGCATCGCGCTCAGCAGCGACTGCGTGAGCAGAAACGCGCCCGTCAGATTGGTCGTGAGTACGTCGTCCCAATCGGCTCGCTTCATCCGTAGCACCAGCCCATCGCGCGTGATACCGGCGTTGTTCACCAGAATCGCGACCGTTCCCAGCCCGTCCAACACGGCTTTTGCGCAGCTTCGGATCGACTCTTCGCTGGCAATGTCGAGAGGAAATATCTCCGCGCTTCCACCGGCGGCGACGATTTCGGACCGCACCTGGGTGAGCTTAGCCTCATTGCGCGCTGCCAGCGCGACCGTAGCACCCCTTGCCGCCAGTTCCAATGCGCACGCGCGCCCAATTCCCTGTGAAGCCCCGGTTACCAGCGCAATTCGGCCTGCAAGTTCGCTCATCGTTCGTCCTCGTAAAAAAATCTGCGCCAACGGCAGAGATCCCCGCGCGCTCCCTGCCGATTATAGAAGCTGCAGCAAGTTGATCGCAGGAGCAGTATGTAGCCGTATGCGGCAGTATGCCTCAATGGGCTGCAGCAGGCAGGGCGTGAGGACTCTCCGGTGGTCCCAGATAACTGGCCTTCAGGCTGCCCGGCGCTGCCAGCACCAGGCGTTCTACCACCAGTCCCGGATCGACCATCGCCAGATGCAGCGTATGGTAGCCGGGCTGCGCCACCTGCATCGCGACGGTGACGTGGCGTATCTCATCGCTGACGACTTTTGCCCACGTCTTCTCCGACAAGTCGGCCAGCGCATCCACAATCTGCGGTTGTCCGTCATCCAGCCACACTGCAAAGCGCAGGCCACGGCCAGGAACGAAGTTCAACGAAGGGCCAACCGACACGTCCAGATTCATCGCGCCCGTGTCGAAGAGATACATCTTGTAATCAAGCCGTGGAGCGTTTTGCGTCGTGCGAATACTGGCTGCGGTGACCGGAAAGATCGTCATTCCGGAGCGCGTCAGCCCGTAGTCTGGAATGCGGCCCCAGTGAGCTGTAGCCACAGCGACTCGCGCTGTTGTGTCCTCAGCTTCCATCGCCACCAGCCCGTCGCTTTCCGCAAATCCGTCCAAAGTTGACGGCGTCACGCCCTGGGCGACCGATGCGATCACAGCAATTTTGAACGTCGGCGCGCGAGCTGCCGATTGCGCCTGGCTGACCGTGATGGTGCCCGTCGATTCTCCAGGCTGGAGATGCGTCCAGTCCACCGTCACCTGAACGCGCTGCTCGCTGATCACCGTTCCCTGCTGGATACTTACGTGGACCCAGGGCTGATCCGCAGAGACGCTGAACTGAAACGGCTTTGAGCCGCGATTGAAAACGTCAAAGAATCGCGTCTGCCGCGCAAAATGATCGAAGTGCAGCTCCTGCTTCTGATAGAACGATGTCGTCCCTTCACTCAGCACGCTCATGCGCGCCTCGGGCCACAACTGCACCTGGCTCACCGCAGGCATCACGTTCACCGGCGGCTCCTGCCACCAGGTGTAGCCAAGATGCGTCTGGTCCATCATATGGTTCCATTTCCCGCCTGCAATTTCGTGATTATAGCGATGACGGATGGTTGCATCTTCCGCAAAAAGCGCGCGCGCTTCGTCCGCCAGAGCATTGGCGCTGGCTCGGCCTTCGGCAGCGTAGAGGCGATTGCGTCCGGCTGTGATGTAAAGTCGCGTCACTGTGCCCGAAGCCAGAATCGGGTGCAGCACCAGCTCGAAATACGCATCCTGCTCGCTGGCAGGAAGTTGCTTGCCGAGGGTCGTTGCATCGTCTTCCAGTTTCTTCCACTGCGCTTCCACGCGATCCGCTTCGTTGTAGTGGGTCAGGCTGAAGGTCGTCGGATCGATCAGCTCCGGCTTGCGCCACCCATTCATCTTCGTATACTCGGCCATCATGGCTGCAATCGCTTCCGCATGCTCCGGCCCGAACTCGCGCGCGGCCCAGAGACGCGTGAACTCGTTGAGCTGATCCTTGCCCCAGCGCTCAGGATCGCGCGCATAGCTCAGGAAAAACTCGATCGGAAACTCCATCGGCTTCAGGTCGCCAACGTTGACCACCCAGATGCGCGTCGCACCGTACTCCACAGCCAGGTGCATCTGTTCCCACACCTTGGGGATGGGGTTGGTATTGAGCCATTTGTAATTGCGTGGATCGCCCACATAGTCGAAGTGGTAGTAGATGCCTGCCCCGCCGCTGCGCGCCCGTTCCGCCTGAGTGGGCAAACGGCGAATATTGCCCCAGTTATCGTCGCTCCACAACAGCGTCACATCGTCGGGCACGCGCATGCCGCTTTCGTAGTAACCCTGCACTTCCTTGTAAAGCGCCCACACCTTGAGATCCGCCTTCAGCGTCGGGGTGCTGTGTGCATCCAGAATCGCGCGCTGTGCGGCGACAATCTGCTCCAGCAGCTCAATATTCTGTCCACCCGTCATCGGCATGTCACCGTCGCCGCGCATGCCCAGCGTAATCGTGCTTTCGTAGTTGCCGTTGCGCTCAATGCCCTCGGTCCAGAACTTTTCCAGTTCCGGCGCGTTGGTTGAGAAGTTCCACGGTCCAACGCCGTGCCGCTTCCACTCCTGCTGTGCGCGCAACATCGGCTCATGGTGCGATGTGCCCATGACGATGCCGTACAGATTGGCCAGTTTGGGATTTTCCGGATCGTCTTCGTTGAACGCGCTGCCCCACATTGCAGGCCACAGATAATTGGCGTGCAGCCGCAGCAGCAGTTCAAAGACGTGCGCGTAAAAACGATGGTTATATCCGCCGTAGCGCTCATTCACCCACCCAGTGAGCGCAGGTGCTTCATCGTTCAGGAAGATGCCGCGATAGCGTACCGCAGGCTCGCCGGAAATATGTGCTCCAGGCAGCACGAAGAGCGCTTCATGGTGTTGCACGGGAACATCGGCCCACCAGTACCAGGGCGAGACGCCGATTTGCTCCGAGAGATCGTACATTCCATAGATGGTGCCGCGTTTGTCGCTGCCTGCAATGATCAATGCACGCTGGATTCCCGGTAACGGATGATCCACAACTTC
>JAJZDO010000827.1 GCA_021805955.1 Acidobacteriota bacterium | reverse complement strand
AACTCATACAGGCTGAATATGCGGTCAATCGCCATGTTTCCCTGCTCATCACACAGGATGAAAACGGCATCTTCTCGGTCGTCCTGAAAAATCGACGACGCTACCGCTGAGCCTGCGTTCTTGTTGTATTTTTATTGCCCATCCGGATGGACAATCCGCTGGAGACCCATGACCAGCGCGCGCAGTTCGGAGGGATTCCGCACGCACGTCGGCGAATCAAATGCTGCCTCCAGTGCAAGGGCATCTTGACTGCCTTGCGCATGACCAAAGGTTCCCAGTGTGCCTGCCAGTTTGTGTGCAGCCTGGTGCGCGTCTGCGCTCAGCTCCGCTGTCAGCCTGCCCGTCTCCACTGCGTTCACGGCCTCTTCCACCACCCTCACGCGATGCGCAATCTCTGGCAGAAATTTTTCCCAAAGCCGCTGAAGCGCCGCCGACAGCCCGCTTGACGCGGACGCTGAAGGCTCCGTGTCGAAGCTATTTCCAGCCAAGAATCTTTTCCATCTGGCTGGCCAGCGTGAGTGGGTCAAACGGCTTGGTCAGCACGGCTCGCACGCCAAGATCGGCAAAGCGCCGCTGATCCGCGCTTTGCACTTTTGCCGTCAACAGAATGACAGGAATCGCTGCTGTCGCCGACGACTTTTGCAGTTCGCGAAACGTAGTCGGCCCGTCCATTCCGGGCATCATCACATCCAGCAGAATCGCATCCGGTTTCTCCGTGCGTGCTCGCTCCACGCCAGCCGAGCCGTTGTTCGCCGTCAACACGTCCCACCCCGCCACGCTCTCCAGGCTCAGTGCAGCCACTTCGCGAATGTCGTCTTCGTCGTCGATGATCAGAATTTTCCGAGGCACTTCGATTTTGCCCTTCCCTCAACGATTCTTTTGTGCGATTCCGGTTCCCGGTTGATTCAATTCATTATCCCAGATCAGATGATCCTGATCTTTCTCAAGCCTGTTTCATCCACCAGGAAAACCCTCGGATGAGACCCGCAATCGAAGCGGGCTTCAGGAAATCGACCGAAGCCACTTGGGCATCGATGAAACACGCTCTACTCATTCCTCTGAAGTCGAGTGAGCTGAGGCGTGCTGGATCGCTGCATCCAGGCGAGCCGATTCACGTCGTTGTCGCGAGCGTCGCAGCATCGTCACCACCAGGGATTCCAACTGGTCCGGCTGCACTCGCGCCTTGGTCAGAAATTGCGTGGGGCCAAGACGAAGCAGCGAGCGTTCATGTGCCGGAATCTCGCGCGCTGAATACACAACCAAAGGCAGATGCGCCAGCTCATCATGCTGACGAAGCCAGTCCACCACGTTGAAGCCGTCTCCGTCCGGCAGGGAAAGATCCAGCACAATCAACTGTGGACGGAAACTCATACACCTCAGCAGCGCATCCTGTCGCGTGTGCGCCTGTTCCACCTGGATTCCGCTTCGCGCAAAGGCATCGGCAAGAATACGCGCCAGATCGACATCGTCCTCCACCACCAGAATTCTGGCCGACTCCCCCTGCACCGACAAAACACGCGCCAGTTCAGACAGCAGGCGCTCTTCCAGACCGCTCTTCTGTATGCGCCCGGCTGCACCGTCAGGAAGTTCTTCGGAAGTCTCCGGCGATTCTGTGCTCAAAAGTACAATCGGAACCTGTTGCGCTGGCCCTTGTTGACGCAGCAAAGGAAGAATCTCCCAGCCATTCAGATGGCTCATCGACGCATCCAGCAGAATGGCCTCCAGTTCGCGCGGCGTCGTGGCGCCAGCATCCTCCCAAAGCGCATCCAGCGTCTCCTGCGCCGTAGCGGATTCCAGCACTCGATAGCCTTGACGACGCAGTTGCGCAGCCAGTGCAGTTCGTGAGCGCGCATGTGCGTCAGCAATCAAAATAGTGCCGAAATCCAGAGGTTCTTCCGGCAGAGATTCGGTTGTTTCCATCGGCTCTGGTTCATACGGCAACAGAACGCGGAAGGTTGAGCCACAGACCGCATTCCGTTCCGCCCAGATATTTCCCCCGTGTTGCTGCACGATCGTCCGACAGATCGCCAGGCCCAGGCCACTGCCGCCTTTTTGTCGCGCATCCGAGGCATCCACCTGTTGAAAGCGGTCAAAAATCTTATCCAGTTTGTCCGCGGGAATGCCGCGTCCCTGATCGATCACAGAGAGAACCACTGAGTTGGAACCGGACCGCAAGGTCACTGAAACCGTTGCCCCAGCCGGAGAAAACTTGATCGCGTTCGAAAGCAGATTGGTCAATACCTGCAACAGCCGATCCGGATCGGCCTTCAGTTGCACAGCGTTGGCGTCGTGAATCAGTTGTACGCCTGCCGCGTCTGCCACCGGCTGCATCCCTTCAATCGCCTGTTGCACAATCTCATCGAACGACACCGCGCGGAAGCTCAGCGGCTCACGCCCGCTCTGAATGCGTTCCAGGTCCAGAATGTCATTGATCAGTCGCACCAGGCGGTCCGAGTTCGACAGTGCAATGCGCAGCAGATTCGCCGATTTGTCGTTCACCTGGCCCAGTATGCCGGAGGAGAGCAGTCCCAAAGCGCCTCGAATCGAAGTGAGCGGTGTACGCAGTTCGTGGCTCACCGTCGAGACAAATTCGTCTTTCAGCTTATCCAGAGCAAACCGCTGCGTCACATCGCGAAAGCTGATGACTGCGCCTGAGTATCGGCCGTTTTCCAGAATCGGAGTCAGTGAAAACTCCGCAGGAAAAGAGCTGTGATCGCGACGCCACACCACGGCTTCCGCGCTTGTCGGCTTGTGCTGTCTCATCCCCGCCAGCAGTGCGCAATCGCTTCCGCAGGCTTCGCCGCCGGGCTTCGAGGCGTGCAGCAGTTCGTGCAGGTTGGTTCCCATCATCTCCGCTGCCTCCACGCGCAGCATCCGCGCAGCGGCAGGATTCATCAGCGAAATAGTGCCCTCCATATCGGTCGCGCAGATGCCGTCTGCGATCGTATCCAGCAGAATCCGCTGCCGGGAGTGCAGTTCATCCGCGCGGTCCTGTTCGCGTGAGCGGGCCAGCATCTGGCCCAGCGTCGTCAGAATCGTTTCGACGGCAGCCACCATCTCCTGATCCTCATGAATGCGTTGGCTGCTGAACAACTCAAGCACCGCACTCTGATGGTTCGCTACACGAATCGGAACAGCCCAACCGCTTACCAGGCCAAAACGCAACGCCGGATGCCAGTTCCAGCGTGAGTCCTTCGCCGCAAAATCTTCCACCCAGACCGCTCGATTCTGCCGTCTCGCTTCATCGGCCAGCATCGCAGTCTGCGTGGAGATCATCGCCTGCTGAAGATACCCCTCGTTCTGCTGCTCCTGTGAGGTCCAGCTTGCCTGAAACTGGAGTCTTTCACCCGCGTCTAAAGTCTGCCACAGAATTGCCACATCCCATCCAAGAGACAGGCAAAGCGTCTCCAGAATGCGGATCGCTGCCGCCTGCGATGAGGCGCTTTGATTCACAATCTGGGTGACTGCCAGTTGAAGCGCAAGTCGCCGTTCCCGGTGCTTTTGCACCGTCACGTCTCGCAGTGTGCAGCGAACCGTGGGGATTGCCTTCTCTTTTTGTCGCGGGCTGAGTGAAATTTCCAGATCGAGAACACGACCATCCATCCGGTGCGTCCGCACCTGGTTGCCGTCGATGGTTTCACCGTTCAACGCGCGCTCAAACAGCTTTTCGATCTGCTCCCGAACCTCGCGATCGAAGAGTTCTTCAATGCGTGGCAGCTTTTGGAACCTCACTTCATCGATGCCAAAGCAGAACTTCCATTGTCGATTCGCAAAGATAAATCTTCCATCACCATCCAGCACCGCAATCGGGTCAATTGCATGGTCGAAAAGATCGCGATAACGCTCACTCGATTCGCGCAGAGCATATTGCCTTTCCACGCGGTGAGTCTGGTCCACGGCAACCGCAAGCAGGCCAGTGGCATCTCCCGCGTCGTTTCTCAGAACGGAAAGATAAAGCGTCGCTGGAATCGTTTTTCCCGTCGTCGCAGAGATACGAAAGTTCACAGCTCGCACCTTGCTCGGCGGCAGTGACAGCAGCGACTGAATACAGAAAGCAAAGGACGAAATGCCGATTGCGGATGTGGCTAAATCCGGTTGCAGGCGCGCCAGCGACTGAGCCACGCGGTCCAATTCTCCGGCCGCAAAAAAATCCTGAACTTGCCTCTTTCCCACCAGTTCCGTTGAACGCTGCGCAAACGTCCGTTCCGCCGCATGATTCACATACGTGAACACTCCTTCGATGGTGGTGGAGAAGATCATCGGATGCGCACTGGCCAGGAGCGCTTCCGCGTTGGGTGTCACCACGCCCTCTCGCGCCTGGAGATTTTTCCTGTACACCTTCACCATCCACATCACTGCCAACACCGCCAGGACGACAGCCAGTCCCGACGCCGCAAATCCCAATCGGACATTGCGCGAGAACCACCATCCCACTGCGCACGCGACAGCACTCACTGCAATGCCGGCCAAAAGGATGCGGATTGAATATCGATTCGTGCCATTCATCGGGTCAGCACCAGTTTTCGTCGATCCCGGACGACGTCTCTTCGCCACTCACTTGTTCCATCCTGAGGCACTGCTACAACTTTAGTGTTACGCACGGATGCAGTCATTGAATCATTAATTCGATTCACGAGGCAAAAAAACCGCAGCCGCTGAATCCTGTTTGGCAATAACACGCCATCGGTTACGTTCGTGCATACCCGCTTGAACAGAGGCTTCGATCCATTTCCAGCGGGCATTCCTCCGTAGCCCCGGTTTTCATCCAGGCGCGCCACACTCCCCGCTATACTGCAAACCATGAACGCCACGCGTCTCGCTCGTTCCGTTGCCGCCATCACCTGCCTGATCGTCCATCTCTATGCTTATGGCTGGGGAAGCGTGGGCCATCGCATGATCAATCGACTCGCAGAGTCCGCCTTGCCGCACGACATGCCTGCATTCCTGAGCACCCCTGTCGCTTTGGACGAGATCGAGTACCTTGGCCC
>JAJZDO010000477.1 GCA_021805955.1 Acidobacteriota bacterium | reverse complement strand
CGGACCTCTTCGACCTCTTGCTCCACTCATCAATATTTCCTTCGCAGGCAAGAATGAATCTGGAAACGATTAAATCCGAGATCGAAGCGAATGTTCCCGGTTGTCGGTTGGAGGTCGTTCCCAACAACAGTCCGTCGGCTCAGCATTCTCTACTAATCAGCCCTGCGCATGCATTGGCGGTGGCCCGATTTTTACGGGATGCCGCGCATCTCCGTTTCGATTATTGCTCGAACGTCACTGGCATCGATTGGCCAGGTCGAGAGATTTCCGAAAAGATCAAAGTAAAAAAGGTCTTGGATGGCGTGGAACAAGAGGTCGAAGAGGTCCGCAAAACCCAGTCCGCCGGACATCTGGAAGCGGTGTACCACCTCTACTCGATGGAAAAGAAACACGGCCCCGTCATTCTTCGCATGCACACTGAGGACCGGACGGATCGGGTCCACTTGCCGTCGCTGACGACAATCTGGCGCAGCGCGGAATTTCAGGAGCGCGAAATTTTCGATCTTTATGGGATCATCTTCGACGGCCATCCCGATCTGCGGCGCATTTTGATGTGGGACGGGTTTCAGGACCATCCGATGCGCAGAGATTACGTCGAACCGGACGATTACGAATACGAGCCGACCCCGCACGATGACGTGCTGCTCAAAGCGAAGCAGCATCTTGGCGAAACGGGATGGCGATGAGCACCACGACCCACGCTACCGCGCGTGTAACGCAGAAACCTTCGCCCAAGGGCGGCGAAGGCCAATTGCTGGAAGTGTCGATGGGGCCGCAGCATCCCTCGACGCACGGCGTCTTTCGCATGGATGTCGCGCTGGACGGCGAGCGCGTCGTCAAGCTGAAGCCGGTGTTCGGTTATCTGCATCGCAATCACGAAAAAATCGCCGAGCAGGAAAGTTATCTCGGTTCGATGCCTTATACAGACCGGCTCGACTATTTATGCTCCATCACCAACAACTGGGCTTACGCGCTGGCTGTCGAGAAACTGGCGGGGATTCAAGTTCCGGAACGCGCCGAGTACCTCCGCGTCATTACCGGCGAGCTGACCCGTTTGCAGAACCATGCTTCGGTGATCGGATTTTTTGTGCAGGACATGGGGGCAAGCGGAACGCCGCTGATGTACGCATTCCGTGAGCGCGAGAAAATACTCGATCTCTTCGAGTCGCTGACTGGCGCGCGCATGATGTGCAACTACATGCGCTTCGGAGGCTGCCGCGTCGACATGCCCGCCGGCTGGCTTCAGCAGGCACAAAAAGTCGTTGAAGCGTTTCCGCGTTTTCTGGATGAATATGAGCGGCTGCTCTCAGGAAATGAGATTTTAATGGCGCGCACGCAGGGCGTCGGCGTGTTATCGAAAAAACTGGCCATCGATGCCGGCATCACTGGACCGATGCTGCGGGCTTGCGGAGTCAATTACGACATTCGCAAAGTGGACAAATATGGCATTTACGAGCGGTTTGCTTTTAAGGTCCCGCTGGGAGAGCACGGGGACGTGTATGACCGCTACATGATACGCATGCTTGAGATGCGGGAGTCGGTCAAGATTTTGCAACAGGCGATGCGGGACATTCCTTCCGGTCCGATTATGGATGCGAAAACGAAGATTCGCGGATTTCGTCCAAAGGCAGGGGAGGCCTACGGGCGGATCGAGTCCCCGAAGGGCGAGCTTGGCTTTTATATAATCAGTGACGGATCGCCCAACCCGTATCGCTATCGCGTGCGTCCGCCCAGCCTGGTCAACCTTACCGTGCTGGAGGACATGTGCCTTGGCCACAACGTGGCGGACATCGTTGTGATTCTTGGAAGCATAGATTTTATTCTGGGCGAGGTGGACCGATAACTGCCGGGTGACGGAACAGGTTGCATGCATCCGGTTTGTGGTTTGCAATCGATTGTTTGGCAATCATCTTTGAGTCGAGGTTGGATCTGTGCTGGGTGAAGGTATTGTGAAAGGTCTGGCGGAAACAGCCCGGAATTTTTTCGGCAGCTACGTCGGCAAAGATCGACTGACTACGATCCAATATCCAGAAGAACGCTTGCCGCAAATCGAGGCGGCGCGCAATTTTCCTTTCCTCGTCTACGATGGCAAAGACTGGCAACAGGGGATGCGCTGCGTTTCCTGCCTGATTTGTGAAAAAGAATGTCCGCCGAAGTGCATTTCCATCGAGAAGAGTACGGACAAGAAGCCGGACGCATCGGGGAAACCGCAGTTTTATCCTGCCGTTTTCAATATCGATGTCTCCGTCTGCATGAGTTGTCAGATATGCGTTGAAGTCTGTCCTTTCGATGCCATCAAGATGGACACCGAATTTGAACTAAGTACGGGCGACCGCTTCGGCGATTTACTTTGGAACAAAGAGCGGCTGTCTAAATCGAACGAATATTACCGGGAAATCCATCCTACCGAGGCGGCTGCCGTGGATGCGCAACTGGCCGAGGAACGGGCCAAGTTGGAGGCCAAGGCAAAACTGGCTGCGGAAACAAAGGCAGCTACCGATGCCGCGGCTCCAGTGCAGCCGGCAGGGGCCATGGTGGAGAAATGATCTCATCGGCAACGAGTATCGAACTTGCGATGGTTGTTTGCAATAGTGCAGCGATAGATCGGAGATCTTTCCAGAGTGCGGTGCGCGACTATGCGTGACGGGGCAATGCTCATTGCGATCGGCCCGGAGAGGATCGATCAAATATTTGTGATCTTGAAGCACTGGCTGCTAGGTCATCTGCCAGCCGGAGTGCAGCCGATTTTCTCGGCCCTGCTTTCCATCGTTCCTGTCCTCATAGTATTCCCGCTGCTGTTTGCCATTACCACTGTTCTGGAGCGGAAAGGTCTGGGACGAATCCAGAACCGTTACGGCCCAAACCGCGTCGGTCCTTACGGTTTTTTTCAGCCCATCGCCGACGGCGTGAAATCGCTGACGAAGGAAGATATTGTTCCTCGCACAGCGGACCAGGCGGTACATTTTCTAGCGCCGCTGTTGCTGGTATCGGCGGCGTTTCTGGCCTATGCCGTTTTGCCTATAGGACGGAACATGGTTGTGGCCAACCTGAATGCCGGAGTGCTGTTTTTTTTCGCCGTCGGTTCTCTGGTGGAACTTGCGGTCTTCATGGCCGGCTGGTCCAGCCGAAGTAAATACTCCCTGCTGGGAGCAATGCGCGCCATTGCGCAAATGATCAGCTATGAGGTGCCGCTGGTTCTGGCCTCCATTGTCGTCATCATGGCGGCTGGCTCGCTTTCCACCGTGGCAATTGTAAAAGCGCAGGCCGGCTATACGGGAATCTTTCCGCACTGGTTCGTATTTACGCCCTGGGGATTCGCCGGGTTTGTCCTCTTCATGATTGCGGCGACTGCGGAGGCCAATCGTTCGCCATTCGACCTGCCCGAAGGGGAATCGGAAATCGTCGCGGGCTATTACATTGAATACTCGGGCTTCAAGTTCGCGCTCTTCTTTTTGGGTGAATATCTCGGCATGTTTGCCACCAGTGGAATGGCGATCACGCTGTTTCTTGGGGGATGGGCCGCGCCGTTTTCTTTTTTGACATGGCTTCCATCGTACTTCTGGTTTTTTGCAAAACTGCTGGCCCTGATTGCAGGATTCATCTGGGTCCGCGGCACTCTTCCACGTTTGCGCATGGACCAGCTGATGAGCTTTGCATGGACGTTTATGCTGCCGATGACGCTTCTCAATATTTTTACCGCCGGGGTCTGGCATTTCATGGCTGCGGGAGCTTCGCGATGGCTCGTATGCGCGGCCCTGCTTGTCGCTCCGTGTGTCCTGCTGGGCCGGGGGCTGAAGCAGGGAAAGAAGCCTGCCATGCGAACATATCGCTTTGCCGAGTAAGTCGTAACCAGGGTCACATCGTTCGATGGAAGTATCTTGAAAGCTTGTAAACGGAATTCGATATGACAGCGTCTTTCCTCATCCTCGCCGCGTTGACGATCGCCGGAACGTCGGCAGCAATGGGCCTGCGCAACCTTGTTCATTCCATATTGGCCCTTACGCTCGGCTTTGCCGGCCTGGCCGCGCTGTATCTTCAACTGGATGCGCAATTCGTCGGGTTTACGCAGGTCCTTATTTACGTCGGTGCCGTGGCAATCCTGGCCGTGTTCGCCATCATGATGACCCGCAGTGTTGGGCCGATGGCGCAGCCGGTCTTCTCTTCCGCCTGGACAATGGGCGGTGTGGTCGCCGGCGCAGTCTTTGCGGTCCTGGCCTGGGCCATTCATTCAAGCGCGGCATCGCCGAAAATGTTGCCGCCGCAACCCGAGGTCTCTGTGCGGCAAATCGGTGGCGCGCTGATGCACAGGTTTGTTTTGCCATTGGAAATCATGGGACTGCTGCTGACCGTAGCGCTGATTGGCGCAGTACTGATCGCGATGCAGGAAAAACGGGAGATGCAATGAGTCCGCTGTCCTGCTATCTGCTCGTGTCCGCCCTGATGTTTTCCATCGGCATGGCAGGCGCTTTGACGCGGCGCAGCGCGATCCTGGTTTTGATCGGAATTGAGCTGATGCTCAACGCGGCGAATCTGAATTTCATTGCGTTCTGGCGGTATGGACCAGCCCCGGAGGCGTTGACCGGGATCATGTTCACGATTTTTTCCATCGGGGTGGCCGCAGCGGAAGCAGCCGTCGGTCTGGGCATCATCCTCGCTGTTTATCGGCATTCTAAGACGACCGATTTAGACCAGATGACTTCGATGAAGGGTTGAGCAACGAATGAGTAAAATTTTCCTCTGATAACAGTGTGCAAATCGCCAGCCGCCCGCTGCTGCGGGCAAGCATCGCAGCTTTGAAACTATCTTCCAATTATTCGTTGAGACCCGATGATCTGGATTGTCCAAAATCTATGGCTGGTGCCTGCGTTGCCGGTCCTGGCGGCGGGAATAAGCGCCCTGGCAAAACAGCGCAACCGCATGTTCGCGGCTTCGCTCGCCATCTGCTCCATGGCCGCGTCCTTCCTTCTCTCGCTCTGGGCGTTCGCGCATGTGCTT
>JAJZDO010001049.1 GCA_021805955.1 Acidobacteriota bacterium | reverse complement strand
CCGGCCTCAAACTCCTTGATCGCCGGATCAAAAGTCCAGTGCCGAAGAAATTCAATCCCCAGCAGGAAAGTGTTAGCCTCGTCCGGTTCTATCCGCACCGCGTTCGCATAGTGCGTCGCCGCATCCTTATACTTTGCCAGCGACTCTTCCACATCCCCATAAAGAGACTGCGCTTCCGCTGACTCCTCCACGCCAGGCATGCGCGCCAGCAACGGCTCAGCCGCCGCCGCGTTGCCCGCCTGAAACTCCGCAAGCGCAGTGTTGTAGAGCAACTCGGCGTCAGTTCCGTTCTGCGCCAGCGCTGCGCGAAAAGCCGTCACGGCCTCCTTCGGCTGCTTCGCCAACATCAGCGCCTGGCCCAATGCAGCCTGCGTGGAAGCACTGCTCGCATCAAGGCTCACGCTGGCTTTGAATGCCTGCACGGCAGCTTCATTCTGCTGAAGCTTCAAATACGCTGTGCCCAGATTCGCCTGTGCCACAGCCGAGTCAGGATCATCCTTCGTCGCCGCCTGCAGAGAGGCCAGCGCCGCCTTCATATCGCCCTGCTGCGCACAGGCCAGCCCCAATGATTCATCAATGGAAAATGTATGCGGATGCCGCGTGCGTAATTTCACCAGCAGACTCCGCGCCTCAGTCAGCTTGCCCGATTCCATTGCGGACATCGCCTGCTGAAAGAGCTGATTGTCTCCGGCCCCGGAAGTAGCCTGCGCGAAAAGTGAAAGCGTGGCGCAAACAAAAATGCCCAGCGCAAACAACGCCGCGCGCAAAGACGAAGTAACGTCAACCACCATCCCGGATTGCTCCCAATGTGGGGCGGCATCTGCCGCCCCACACCGTGAAGTCTAAATCAGAACTGATACTTCATTGCGAACTGGAAGAAGCGCGCATCCGGAGTAAAGTTCTGGAAGAAGCGAGGAGATGAAATCTCGCCGCCGTTGGAGTTGATGTTCGTCACGCTCGGGATTCCGTAGGCCGGAGTGTTCAGCACGTTGAAGATATCCGCGCGGAACTCCAGATACTGCGTCCGGAACGTGGGGAACTGCTTGAAGATCGACATATTGATTCGCTCGTAGCCGGGGCCATAAAGCTCATTCCGTTTCCCGCCCAGCAGTTGCAACACCTGGTCCTTCGCCGTCACCTGCGCCGGATACAAGTAGCCGGGCTGCGGCGTCGTGTAGCTGCCGTTGTACGGACCAGGACTGATCTCCGTGCCCGAAGCCGGGTTGGCAAAGGCGCACGGGTTATACCAGTTCTGTAGCGTCTTCACCTTCGCCGGGCAGCTCACGTTCGGGTTCGTCGGATTCGGTGTACCTCCCCCTTTGTAGGGATCGCCCACCAGAATCGCGCGCGTTCCACCGCCCGATGGACCCGTGTTGTTCGGATAGACCGTAAACGGGCTTCCCGTCTGGTCAAAGAAAGTGAGGTTTGTTGACCATTCACCGATCAGAGCATTCACCACACCGCCATGATTCAAGTAGCTGCGACCCTTGCCGAATGGCAGGTCATAGTAGGCGTTGAAGGTAAAGCGCTGGCGGACATCGAAGGGCGAGTTGCTATAGTCGTACGGGATCGGCAGCAGGTTGTTATTCCTGTAACCGCCATCTCCCGTGCTCCCGAGTGGGGTTGGCGCGTCGTCCAGTGCATGCGACCAGGTATAGCTGGCCAGGAAGTTCAGTCCGTGCGACATGCGTTTCTGCAGCTTGGCTTGCAGTGAGTTGTAGTTACTCTCGCCTTCGTAGCTGGTGTAGGCAGTTCCGCCGAAATCCGGGAACGGACGGTAGATCTGCGAATTGATCGACGGGTTGGTCAGTGCAAAGGGGTTGTTCGGATCCGGGAAAACCTGAAGATGGCGTGAGACGTCGCCGACATAGGAAAGCGTCATCGCCAGGTTTGCATTGAACTGATGCTCATAGGAGAGGTTGTAATCCTCGGTATACGGCGTCTTTGTGTTCTGATCGGAGCCGCGCAGCGCTGGCGTGGAAATGAAGTTCGCCAGTCCGTTTGCAAGTTGTGTTGTAAATCCATTCTCCAGCGAGATGCCGCCATAGGCTGGATTACTGATGCTCGGGCAGTTGTTGGCGGCGCAGTTCGGTGCCGGGAACGTATCCGTGAACTGGAAGGGATAGTTCTCACCCAGATTTGGATAGTAACCCGTACTCTCCAGGCCACCGTAGAAGATGCCAAAACCGGCGCGGAAGACATCGTTCTCATCGACAGCGTAGGAGATGCCCAGACGCGGTGCAAAGTTGGTCATCTGCGCGTTGATCAGTGCAGGATTGTTCGAATACTGCAAAGCAATGTTGTCTTTCGCCAGCAGATCGGTGAATTTGGAGTTGATCGGGTAGCTTTTCTGTTGCGCAGGAATCTCAAATACACCCTGGCCAAAACCCGGTCCGACGGCACCGTTGATGTAGTAGCTCGCCTGATACCCGCCCACGTCCTTGTATGGCTGATAGTAGTCGTAACGCAGGCCCATATTCACCGACAGCTTGTCGTTCACGCGCCAGTCGTCCTGGAAATACCCGGAACGATACCAGTGCGCATCGCCGTTCTTGAATTCGTTGGATATCTGAGCGGAGTTATTCTGGTCGGCCAGAAAATCGGCAACGCCATATCCCGTAAAGTTCGCATTCAAATTGCTTGTATACGTTCCTGTAAAGCTGTACGTGCCACGCGGATAGGGCGGTTGCAAAGTCGAGAAGCGGATGCTTTGGAAGTCCACGCCCATATGCAGCGTGTGATTGCCAATCACCTTCGTCACGTTGTCCAGAATCTGGAAGACGTTCTCATGCTCGTCCGTCACATAGAATGTTGTGCTGCCAAAGCTGGAGACACCACCGATCGAGACATTCGGCAAACCACCATTCTGCGGAAAATCCGGCCCAAAAGGAATACCGCCCAAGCCAAGTGTCGACGCTATGTCCGTATTCGCGTTCGGCTGCACATAGCCGTCATGCAGATAGTTGTAACCAAAGCGAAATTCGTTCGACAGTGTCGGCGTGAAGACGTGCGTCTCGCTCAACACAAAGTTTTCGCCCAGGTTCAGAATGCTTCCATCATTGCCAAAGCTGCCACCATCCAGGATCGGCCCAAGCGGAGGAAGATAGTTGCCCGGCTCATGATAATAGCTGAAACGCGCAAACATCTGGTCGCTGTTCGTCGCGTTGTAATCCACGCGCGTGTCCCACTGGAAAGTGTTGTCCGTATCGTTTGTGTTCACAATGTAGTTGTTAAACGTCTTGCCGCCGTTGGCGTTCGGCATCGGATACAGGTTCAGCAGATTCTGCGCGACTTTGCTGATCTGGTTCGCACAGAAGACATTCTGCTGTCCGTTGCACTGCAGCAGCGTTCCATTTTCCTGGTTCGGCTCATACAGTTGAATCGGCTGAGCCGAGCCTGTCAGCGTGGTGCTCAGCAACTCGCTGAAGTTTCCCTGCCGCATCAGCGCCGTCGGCACCGTCAACGTCTGCGTATTGCCAAAAACAATGCGGTTGGCCTGTGTATCCCCAAAGAAGAAAAGCTTGTTCTTGATAATCGGTAAGCCCAGCGTCGCGCCAAACTGGTTCTCGTGGTAGTTCGGAATCGTCAGCGCGTTGAAGTTCTTCGAATCGAGCACCGTATTGCGGAAATACTCCCACAAATCGCCGTGAATCTCATTCGTTCCGGACTTGATCGTCGCATTCACCACCGCGCCGGCGGAGTGGCCAAACTCGGCGCTGTAGTCGCTCGTCTGCACCTTGAACTCGGAGAGCGCATCCGGCGGCGGCTGCACCACATAGCTTGCGCCGTTGGCAAAGTCCACCACGTTCACGTTGTTGTCCACGCCGTCCAGGATGAAGTTGTTCTGCTCGGCGCGCTGGCCATTGGCTTCAAAGTCGCCTTTGCCGCCGCCGCGGGAGCCATTGGAAGGGTCCGTGCCAGTGGAAAGCTGCGCAATGTAAACCCAGTTCCGCCCGTTCAACGGCACGTGGTTGATCGTCTGCGCCGTCATCACCTGGCCCACCGAGCCGCTCTGCGTCTGCAGCAGCGGCGGTGCCGTCGTCACGGTGACCGTCTCGGTCACCTCGCCCGGCTTCAGCGCCAGATTCACACTCAGCCGCTCCTGCACCTGCACCACCACGTTTTCCTGCTTCGTGGTCTCAAAGCTCGCCGCACTCGCAGTAATCGAATACGAGCCGATGCGGATCGGAGAAAACGTGTAGATGCCCGCGGCATCGCTCTTGGTTGTGTTCACAAAGCCGGTATCGGTATTGGTGAGCGTGACCGTAGCGCCCGGCACAATCGCGCCGGAAGTATCGGTGACGACGCCGGTGATCGCGCCCGTATCAAGCTGAGCAAAAGCACCGAGTGGAAGGATCAGGAATCCGATCAGAACCAGAATGCGGAACCCTAGCCGGGAGAGTCTCATGGAAGCCTCCAGAAAAACGTTTTCTTTTATGTCTCCGTCCTGTTGACCGGAACATTCATGCGATCACGTCTGTACCGACGTCTTCCATGAATGCGTTTACATTCGACATATCCTTCAACTTGCAAAAGAACCTTGTACAAATGCGCATAAAATCTATACGAGACGGAAAGAACACTTGTCAAGCACATTTCGGAGGATTCTTGAAAAGATTTTGCTCCCTCGGCGCCGCAGTCAAGCGCCTCCCGGCTCAAATCAAAACTAAGTCGATTTATTCAGATCTCCCGCAACGCATTTGCAGAAACGAAAAAACTCCCGTTTGACTTCCTGCCTGCTGATTCTCCACTCTGTTGCCTGACGCTATGCGAACCTTTCACGCAAACTCCAATCCGACTCAGCCAAAACAGGCGCCTCTCAACCCGCTCACGCTCTCGCGCCGAAACCTCCTGCAAGTCGGCGCGGCAACCGCCGGGGCCACGCTCGCCGGAGCCACGCTGAACGCTGCCAGAATCAGGGGCGGACTGCCCGACCCAACTCATCCCGACCCAACTCATCCCGACCCAACTCATCCCGACCCAGCCCAGGCCAGTC
>JAJZDO010000342.1 GCA_021805955.1 Acidobacteriota bacterium | reverse complement strand
GGTCCGAATGATATGGAACATGTGCTTGAATTTCTCCGTACCCAATACGACTATGTGGTCCTCGATTCCTCGCTGGAAACCCAGAATATCAATACGGCCATCATCGATTCATCCGATGAAGTCTATTTGGTGGCGACACCGGATGTGGCGGCCTTGCGCGACCTGTCCCGCCATGTCGAAAATTTCGGGTTGGATTCCCGCACAGCGCCGAAGCTGCGGATCGCCATCAACCGTTCTACCGCGAACGATGCAGTGAGCGCGGAGCAGGTGGAAAGCGCGGTTAGTTTTCCCGTTTCTGTGACCATTCCGAATAGCTACGCGGAGCTGATTCGCGCCATCAACGCCGGCGAACCGCTTTCTCCGCAGCGGCGGTCGGAGTTCACGACCAAGATCAGCAAATGGGCCAACCGGATGGTGCACGCGCAATCCAACCCGGAAACAGAGACGCCGAAACGAAAGCTCTTCGCTTTCTGGAAATGACGGTGAATCCTTCCATGACAACTCGTTCCAATACTGAGAGGTGCCTTTATGGCTGAAGCCGTACTTTCTATGAGCACACCCGACCGGAGCGCTCTCCCCACGCCGTTGCCGAAGTCTGTCTCGCTGAAGACGCAGCAGGAGATCAAGTCCGCCGTCCACCAGGAACTGATCAAGCAAATGGATCTGGAAAAGCTCGCGTTCATCCAGGAGAATCCCGCCGCCAAGCGCCAGCTGATGAATCTGATTCATCAATTGATTGGGGAACAGGGAATTCCGCTCAGCGCGACGGAGCGGGACCGGCTGGCGAAAGAACTGATGGATGAGGTATTCGGGCTGGGACCGCTGGAGCCGTTGCTGCAAGACCCAACCGTGAGCGACATTCTGGTGAACACCTACAACACGGTCTATGTGGAGCGGCGCGGCATTCTGGAAGAAACCAACATCGTCTTCAAAGACGATACCCACCTGATGCACATCGTCGACAAAATCGTTTCGGCCGTGGGCCGGCGCATCGATGAGTCCTCCCCAATGGTGGACGCACGATTGAAAGACGGCTCGCGTGTCAACATCATCATTCCGCCACTGGCAGTCGACGGTCCGATTTTGTCTATTCGCCGATTTGGCAGCACCCCGCTCGAAGTCGAGGACCTGCTGCGCAATCGTAGCCTGACGCCGCAAATGATGGAGACGCTGAAGGGCGCGGTGCGAGCGCGCATGAATATTGTCGTTTCCGGGGGAACCGGTGCCGGCAAAACCACCCTGCTGAACGTGCTGTCGAGTTTTATTTCCGAGCACGAACGCATCGTGACCATTGAGGACTCTGCTGAGGTGCAACTGAAGCAGAAGCATGTGGTGCGCCTCGAATGCCGCCCTCCCAATGTGGAAGGTCGCGGCGCGGTGCGGCAGCGCGAGCTAGTCATCAACGCCCTCAGAATGCGTCCCGACCGCATTGTGCTCGGTGAGGTGCGCGGCGAGGAAGCCCTCGACATGTTGCAGGCCATGAACACCGGACACGACGGCTCTCTCACCACGATCCATGCCAACAATCCCCGCGAAGCTATTTCCCGAATCGAGACGATGGCCATGATGGGAAATGTCGCGTTGCCGGAGAAGGCCATTCGCCAACAAATCGCCGCCGCCGTCCACCTGATCGTGCAAATATCGCGCATGAGCGATGGCACGCGCCGCGTCACCCATGTTACCGAGATCACCGGCACCAGCGGTGAGGTCATCAGCATGCAGGACATTTTCCTCTTTGAAAAACAGGGCATCACCAGCCAGGGAAAGGTGCGGGGCAGGTTCTATGGCACCGGCATCGTTCCCAAGTTCGCCGAGAAACTCAAAGCTTCGGGAATTTCCCTGCCGCTGAATCTGATAGACCATTCGATGGAAGCTTAGGAGTCGGTTGTATGTTGCTCGTTTTCGTCTTCCTCGCCGTACTTCTTCTCAGTTTTGCGCTGGTCGCATTTTTCACGCGCCAGACGCGATGGGAGAAGTCCGTGCAGCAGAGGGTCGGCGACATCCAACTGGCGCGCCTGGCCGACAAAACCCGGCAACGGGATGCGGAGCGGATTCTGAAGCTGGACCAGGCGGGGAAATTCCCATGGCTGGACAACTTCCTCGATCGGTTCAAGTTTGCCGCGAATCTAAAAATATTGGCGATGCAGGCCGGCAGCAGTTGGACGGTCGGTACTCTTGTGGTCTATAGCATCGCCGCGGGGGCACTCGGGTTTCTGGGCGCTTATTTATTTTTTCCCGCGGTTTTGCTGGACGGGATCGTCGGCATCGTCGGCGTCCTCGCTCCCTATCTTTTCTTGAAACGGCAGCGCGCCCGACGGCTGCTGGCATTCAACAATGCTCTGCCGGATGCCATCGACCTGATGGCGCGCGCGCTGCGCGCCGGCCATTCTCTCAGTTCTGCGATTGAGGTCCTCTCCGAACAGTCCGGAGCCGCCGTTGGTTCGGAATTCAATGCTGTATTCCGGCAGCAGAATTTCGGCCTGCCGCTGCGCGATGCCCTGCTGCAAATGGCCGACCGGGTTCCCTCAAGAGATTTGCGCTTTCTGGTCACGGCAATGCTGGTACAGAAAGAGACGGGCGGCAATCTTACTGAAATTCTCGACCGCACCACGCATGTGATCCGCGAGCGCATTCGTATTGAAGGCGAGGTTCGTGTCCGCACCGCGCAGGGGCGGCTGACCGGCTGGATCCTCAGCCTGCTTCCCGTTTTGATGCTGGTTCTGACCAATTTGATCAACCCGGAATATGCGCGCATTCTTCTCCACGACCCTGTCGGTCACAAGCTGTTGTACATGGGCGCTGGACTGATTCTCATCGGCGGTTTTTTCATTCACAGGATCGTCAATATTCAGGTGTAGACAGCATGATTTTCCTCTTTTATTTCGCTCTGGCGGGTGCGTTGTTTTGCGGAAGCTTTTTCCTCGTCTCGCTGGTCATTCCGGCTGCGTCGAGTTCGACCCGACGCGTGTTGGAGGTAACGGCGAGCGCGCAATCCGCGGAGCAGCGCGTCAACCGCACGAGACGCCTGCAGGAGTCGCTGCTTCGCATCGTGCGTCAAACCCGCGCCAAGATTGGACTGGCCGAAGGCGATCGGTTGCGGCAGCGCTTCGTGAGTGCCGGCCTGCGCGGAAACGGGCCCATGGAAATCTATTTTGCAGCCCAGATGCTGGGTCCGGTGGCCGCCATCGTCGCCGCCAGCTTTATTCCGTCCAATACCTTCCTGTGGGTCGCCGGCCTGGCGACGGTTGCGTACCTCGCTCCCGACTTTTGGCTGGATCACGCGGTCAAAGGCAGACGGGAACGGATCCGGCGCAGTGTTCCAGACGCGATCGATCTGCTTGTCATCTGCGTGGATGCCGGGCTTGGGCTTGACCAGGCGATGTTGCGTGTCGGTACGGAGTTGAGTATCAGCCACCCGGAAATCAATGAGGAGTTTCTACAGATCAATCGGGAGCAGCGGGCCGGCAAGCCGCGCATGGAGGCGTGGCAAAGCATGGCCGATCGCACCCTGCTTCCCGACATCGCTTCGTTTACCAGCATGTTGGCGCAAACGGAAAAATTTGGAACGCCGATTGCCCGAGCCCTCAGCACCTTTGCCGATGGTATGCGCACGCAGCGCCGCCAGCGGGCCGAAGAAATGGCGGCAAAAACGACCGTCAAAATGATTTTTCCCCTAGTCCTCTTTATTTTTCCCAGCATGTTTATCGTTTTGCTGGCGCCTGCGGTTTTGAGCATCGGGCGCGGTCTTACTGGCTTGACCAACTAAATGCAAGCCCCATCGGAGCGACCCACCGAAGGGGCACAAGGTAGCGCGGAATTTGGAGAGCGGGAAATTTAGTTCACCAGAAAGGAGGAATGCGATGGCCACATCCATGATTGTGCGTGTTGTTGCAGGGGTACTTTTCCTGATGGTTCTCGGCGTATTGATACTGCGCAGAAAGAAAAAATCGGCCTGATCGAGATGCATTCCGGCCCTGACATTTTTTAGAAAGGAGTACAACTATGGACCTCAGTATGGGTATTCGAGCGATTGCAGGAGTCTTGTTCGTCGCGGTGCTGGCAATTTTGGTTCTTCGCCGCAAGAAGAGAGCAGCGTAGCAGCGGATTTTCTGTCTGTGTATCCCGGAGTTCCACAGAGGCTGCGGCTCGTCGCGGCGAGCCGCCCTGTGATGGACTCAGTGATGCCTGCGAGAAAAATCCGCTTGGCGGCATGGACCCGAAGCAGCATCGGCCGGCACGACCGAGAAAGAAGCATCTGTCCATTCCAATGCAACTGGTAACGATTACGAACAAGACGCGGGCGACCACGGTCGGCACACGGATAGCGTTGGCCGATACCTTCCTCATGCGCCTGATCGGACTGCTGGGCCGAAGGCGGCTGGATGCGGATGCTGGCTTATGGATTCGGCCCTCCTCCGGCGTGCATACCTTCGGGATGCTCTTTGCCATCGACGTGGTCGCGCTCGATCGCCAGCATCGGGTGCATGCGGTCTGGCCCAGGCTTCGCCCGTGGAGGATCAGCCCAGTGAGTTGGAAGATCCATTCTGTGGTCGAATTGCCTGCCGGATCGATCCAGCAGCGAGGCATCCAAACCGGAGACCAGCTCGAAATCCTGCCTACACCCCCCGCAGTAGCTGGGTGCCCCAGGTCCTTCCTGGTACTACAGTTGTAACTAAATGATAGGCTGCAAGGTGCTCAGGCAGGCTTTCCACGTAGGCGATGGAGAAGACGATCGAGGTTGGAAGGACGAGCTGATGCGCGCGCATCGGCGGATGGGTGATCTGTTTGCGCGAACCGAAGCGCGGGAACGCAGTCTGGCCTATCTGGAAGGGTTGTTGAGCGGCTGCGAGCGCAAGAACGGCTGGCAGGTGGCCGAGTGTATCGGCGATGCGTTGCCAGTGTTTGCTGGGCCGCGCACGCTGGGACGCCGATGCGCTGCAGGCGCGGCTCAGCGAGTATGTGCGAGACAAGCTGGGCAGCCCGGATGCGGTTCATA
>JAJZDO010000351.1 GCA_021805955.1 Acidobacteriota bacterium | reverse complement strand
ACCCGGCTTGCGGCGATATTGGCAGCCTGCGGGTCGAGTCACAGCGGGAATCAGTGGCTCCACTTTGGCCCAAAACGCATCCGATACTGTCCAGGATTTCATGGAAATACTGTATCATCTATTTACGGATAATTTCTTAGAATCAGTAGCTGGATGGTATTGAGGGTCGCCAGAACGCTCGCACCAGAAACGCGATCCCAATCGAGATCAACACACCCTGTTCCAGAATGGTCACGTTATATCGATTGGCAAATATCAGATACGTAATCGCCATTCCCCACAGATGAATTTCTCCAAGGAAACCCTGCAGCCAGTAAGGCTTCGCTGCGCCAGCGGGAATCCTGGGTGGAATCGCCGGGAAAAACCGCGAGACCTGTCTCATGTAGGCGAGATAGGCCCCCCCATGTTCGGCGATCAGCTTGCGTTCTTCTGCCTGCATCCACACAACAATCAGCAGCGTCACCACGACCAGCGCGAACAACGCACCACCGGGAGGCATCAGGATCGATAAAGCCGCCGTCAGCAGCCACGTCCCCAGGTACAGCGGATTGCGCACGTATCGATAGGGCCCATCAGAGACCACTCGCTCCGAATGCAGGTTCCGGTCATGCACCACGTCCGAACCCAGATACGCCGCGGCCCAGGTGCGCACCAGCGCCGCCAGGAAAAGAGCCAAAGTTGCAAGCGCAACGACCAGGACGGTCGCCGCGGCAATGGAAAGCAGACTGGTGGCGGCCAGCGTGCCGGCGAGCCATAGCCATGTGGATCCGGGATGCGCGCCACCCAGCCGTTCCCACGGCACCCAAAACCCGAGCCCAAAGAGGACGAACAGCGCCCACCTGCGAAAACGAAACAGAACCTCAGAAATCTTCATTCGACTTGCGCGATCCTCACGCGCATAGGCAGGGAATTCTTGGACAGGCAGAAAACAATTTCGCGGGCTTCGCCGCAGCCGGTATTCCGCCTTGAAAAGATGAAAGCACTACTAGATGGCCGCGCCTAACGCCGCCATCAGGGAGTCGAAGTCTTCCAAGCCGGAGTACTCGATCATCACGCGACCGCGGCCATTCTTGTCTTCAATGCGAACTTTCAGTCCCAATTGACGCTGCAGCCGTTCCTGCGCCTCGCGAACATTGGGATCGAGCGCTGGCTTCGCCTTATCTTCGTCTTTCTTGCGCTTCTTCTCGGGATCCATCAGGCCCTGGACATAGGTTTCTGTCTGCCGAACTGACATCGACAGCGCCATGACCTTGGTCATGGCTTTCAAAATTTCTTCGGCTCCATCCAATGCGAGCAGCGCCCGAGCATGTCCGAAGCTCAGATCGCCGGATTCCACCTTGCTTTGTACCGCGACCGGAAGTCGCAGCAAACGCAGAAAATTGGCCACCGTTGCACGATCTTTGCCTGTGCGCTGGGCCACTTGTTCCTGCGTCATGTGAAAATCTCGACTCAGGCGATCATAGGCGCGGGCCTGTTCCATTGGGTTCAAGTCGGCGCGCTGGAGATTTTCAACAATCGTCATCTCCATCGCCTGCTCGTCGGTCACCTGCCGCAAAATTGCCGGCACCGTCGATTTGCCTGCTTTGATGGAAGCGCGCCAGCGGCGCTCGCCGGCAATCAGCTGAAAGCGGCCATTGGGCAGCGGACGCACGATGATCGGCTGCACCACGCCGTTGGCAACAATAGAACGAGCCAGCTCGTCCAGTTTTTGCTCATCTACCTGCATGCGGGTCTGGTACGGATTGGGATCGACATGGTCGGTGGAAACTTCGCGAGGCGTGCCTCCCGGATGCGCGGCAAAAGGGTCGTCGCCAGTAGGGGGTAGGGCCTGCGCGGCCGACCTGGCGGCATAGGCTTGCGACCGGGCCACGACATCCGGGGAAGCGGGCGCGGACAGCAGCGACTCCAAGCCTTTGCCGAGTGCGCGGCGCTTGGGGGCCTCAACTTTGCCTGGACTTTTCACTTCTATTCGAGACATACGGCGAAGTTCTCCCTTAGGGCATCCATTCCATCAAAACTCATCTGCGCAAGCAGTTCTGTCATCCGGCAAACATCCGCCAGAATGTAGCGTAGATCAAGTGTAGGGCCAGAAACGGACTTTGGCCCCATCTTTGGCTCGCTTCGATTCAGCACGTCGGGCCAGCTCTCGCGGACTTTCAATCATGTTGCGCAACAGAATCTCCCGCGCCAAATCCATATAGCTTTCCGCGCCCCGCGAACGCGGCTCGTAGAGCTGTACGGGTTTGCCATGGCTGGGCGCTTCCGCTAGGCGGATGTTGCGGGGGATATTCGTCTTCAACAGCTTGTCGCCAAAAAACTCCCGCAAATTCTCGGTCACTTGCTGCGCAAGGTTGGTGCGCTCGTCATACATCGTCAGAACCACGCCTTCGATCACCAGGGACGGTTTAAATCCATCGCGAACACGATCGAGCGTCTGCACCAGCTCACTGACGCCTTCCAAGGCAAAATATTCCGCCTGCATGGGGATCAGCAGCGAGTCGGCGGAAACGAGCGCGTTCAGCGTCAGCAGGTCGAGGGCGGGCGGGCAATCGAGAACAAACAGCCGCTCCGGGCCTTCGTAGTTCGCCAGGGCCTTTTGCAGGCGATAGGCACGGTCTTCCACATGGACCAGTTCGACATTGGCGCCAATCAGGTGCTTGCTGCTGGGTAGGAGCTTCAGGTTCTCGATTCCAGTCTCAATGGCGGCTTCGGTGACCGTGGATTCGTTCATCAAGACGGTGTAGGTGGAGGAGCGATCTTCGTCGCGGGCAAAACCGAGACCGCCGGTGGAATTCGACTGAGGGTCGCAGTCGATGAGCATGGTAGGGACGCCTTCGAGGGCAAATCCGGCAGAAAGATTGATCGCTGTGGTCGTCTTTCCTACTCCGCCTTTTTGATTCACGACCGCAATAATTTTTCGCATGGGCTGATCCGGTAGGGTACCGAACGCGTGGCCTTCGCGCAATTGGCTGGCCTGTGTATTTCCGGGACAAATCTGTGGAAGACTTCTCAAGAGTAACTTGACAAGTCCGCTAGTTGCCATGTTTCGAATGGGTTAGCGCGCTTTTCTCGAACCCGACTTGAAAAATCCATTATGGCCGCTCGGTGGAAAACTTTTTCGCTGCAGGATCGGCGTGGTGTGTTCCACGTGGAACAATTTCGCTTGGCTGAGACCGAACTCCAATCCAAAATGTTCCACGTGGAACATGGCGAAACGCGGCATTCAATGGTTCGCAACGAGGTTCCGAACAGAGCTCCTTATCGAACGCGCGACCCGATAAGAATTACCCGCTGTTCCGTCGCCGGAATGCCTTCCGGTGGCAGCCATTCCATGGTTGGGCTGGCAAAGTTACCGTCTTCCGTCGAGTCGTGACCCGCGGATACAATTCCGGCAATTTCAGCCCGCGAGGTTAAGACCATGCACCAGCTTCGGCGCTCGTCTTTCGGTGGGCGAACACGTGGGATGGCAGATGACAATGCCTCTCCCATTTTGTCCACTGCCCGCAGCGCCACCAGATCGAAGACCTGCTGGCTCGGCAAATCCTCCACCCGGCCCGGATGGACGGAGGCGTGACCCAGGCCAAGTTCGCGCACTGCCTCCCGCAGGAAGGCAGCTTTCTTTTTTTGCGATTCGGCGAGAGTCACGCGTAGCTCCGGACGAGCAATCTGGATGGGAATCCCGGGCAATCCCGCTCCAGACCCGAAGTCGAGCACGGTTTCCACTTTGTCCGGAATCCGCTGGGCAGCGCGAAGGCATTCCGCGAGGTGTAGTTTGACCAAAACGGCGGGATCGCGTACCGCAGTCAGATTCATCTTTTGATTCCAATGAAATAGCAGTTCAAGATAGCGCGCCAACAGAGTGTAGGCAGCGGCAGACAGGGGCCGCAGCAGCATTGGCGCAACTTGCGCTTCGATTTCCGAGGCATCGAAAAGGGAGGGCGATTGGGTGGTCATGGGAGGCAACAGCTTAACCGAGGGAATCGGTAATCGGGCGCGGTTGCCATGCAGAGGCGGCTTCCACAAATCGTTGAAAAAGAAGGCGGCTGGCCTGGCTGGTTTCCGTGCTGCGTTCCGGATGCCATTGCAGCCCCACAACAAAATGACCGGGATGCGTACCTTCAATCGACTCGATGACTGCATCCTGCGGACATCGGGCAGTCACGCGCAGGCCGTCGCCCACGATGCCAATTGCCTGATGGTGGCTGGAGTTGACGGGCAGCCGCAGGAAATCCGCTGTCTGAGTCGCTTCCGTGCTGCCGCCGACGATGCGCGCCAGATGCGAACTTGGCTCGATGACAACCGAATGGGCCACGGCAACACTGCCGCCAGCACGATGGTTCACAGGGATTTGCAGTAAATCCTGCACCAGCGTCCCAGTGCGCCAGCAATTCAGGGATTGGGTTCCATAGCAGATGGTCAGCAGGGGCTTGTGCAGGTTGTGGGCATCCTGGAGCAGCAGCTCGTCCACATTCTCTCTCGCCAGGTCTGGCTCCGCCGTTTCGGGCAGACGTTCCTCGCCATACTTCGCCGGATTCATATCGGCCGGGCTCCCAGGCAGCAGAATTCCCTGACAACTGGTTGCGATTTTCGCGATGGCCGCCGGATCCAGCGTCAATGGAATCTCTACTGGTTCACCGCCAGCCTGGGCCACCGCCGCAGCGTACTGAGGCCATGCGCGGTGGTTATACTCCGTTTGGGCAAGGGTTGGTATCGGAATTCCAATACGGGGCCGGACTCGTGGACTTTGTGTCATTTAGGCAGAAGTTGGTATCGGAATTCCATGTTAAGCGCGTTCCTTACGGCACCCTCACGGTTGCAGCTCTGTTTTCGCCAGTCCGTTGGGGCCCATATCCGCATGTTCCAGGTACATATTGGCTATAGTATCGCGAATGCGGTGGGTGAGCGCGTCGGCCGCTTTGCTGGTGTAGCCTGCGGTCGAGATGGGTGCACCAACCACTAATAGCAAGGGCCGCGGAGTCAGGTGATAGGTGTGCATCGGCA
>JAJZDO010000614.1 GCA_021805955.1 Acidobacteriota bacterium | reverse complement strand
ACTCGATCTGCTCTGGAATGCCGGCGGCCCGGCGGCGTGCCCCGTCCTCGGCCCACTGTTGGGGAAGATACAATGCGCGGTCCAGCAGCACATAGCCCCGCTTGCCGGCATAACCAAGAAACACGCCGATCTGGCTGTTTTCAATTCGTCCCGCCGTGCCGCTGTACTGGCGCTGCACTCCGGCAGAATGGGAGCCCTTCTTCAGAAATCCGGTCTCGTCCAGAATCAGAACCGCATCCGGGCTGCCCAGCTTGTCCTGCACATACTCGCGCAGCCGCGCCTGCAGCGCATCGGCGTCCCAGCGTGCGCGGCCCAGCAAATACTGCATCCCGTAGGGCGACGCATCGCCGACACGCTCTGCCACCTGCCAGCCGTTCTTGCGCTCGCAGCCGCTCAACAACCCTTCCAGATAGGCCAGGCTCCGTCCCCGCACTTCGGTTCGCGCAAACAGATCCCCCATCCGCTGATGCGCGCGCGTCAACTCGTCCTTCCAACCTCGGATCGTCTTCTCCATCGCCTACGCGGAGCGCCTGCCGGAGCGCCTTCAGTCTATCATTTAGTTACAACTGTAGTATTAAGGGACGATAGCGCCGTTCTCCTTGATATCGGAGACCGATGCGATACCTTCTTGTACGGTGAAGAGCACGTTGGTAGAGAGAGACTCGCCCGGTTGGAGGACCCGTTGCCGTCCAGCCGCGACAAGGGCATCGAAGTTGAGAGGATAGCCGGTGCAAGGCTCAAGTACCGCGACGTTGGAATTGCGCCAACCTCCGTAGCTGGCGAAAAGCCAGCACGAAGGGAAAACGGCAGGATCGAATCGCAGGCCGCAGGAGAGCCGGGTTGCGGTATTGGTGAGCGCGCACCAGCCGCTCTTCATCCGATCGCCGTAGAAAAAATATAGCTGCTTTTGGTCCTGATGAGGTACGGTTCGAAGATCGACCTTCCGATCACGCATTCGCGCATAAGGCCACGCAAATTCAAGAGGAGCTTCTGCGAGCGTGCCAGGGTAGGCAGGATCCCGAACGACCCGCATGGGGGGGAAATCAAGCCGGTGCTGTGCCGTTACATTCAACGCAGGGTGTAACTTCCAGAGGAAAGGAAATGCGGCAAAGCCAAGGTTCCTAAAGCAGTGTGTAAAGTAGATATGTGCCGCCCCGGGGCGCAGCGCGATTGTTTTTTCAACGGAAACGGCGCTCACCGGAGTTTGGAAGCGTAGTTTGACCCCTACTTCATCTTCGCTTGTAAACGGCTCCGCCTCCCAGGCGCCACTCCAGAGTTCCCCGTGATCGGGGTAGCGCTCCTCTCCAATTGTCGTTTCCGGATCGTTAGGAAACAATTCGTCCCAGCCTCCACTCCACACGTCGTCATAACGCGTGTGGATCGTATGCCGTGCAGGCGGGATACGGGGATTGTTCCAGAGCAGGTCCGCGCCATGCGGAAGGTGAGTGATCTGCCATATCTTGGCCCCGGCCTCCGGCAGGATCTGGAGCCGCAGCAGATCGTTCTCCAGAGTGATGACGCGCAGGCCACGATAACTCCAGTCCGTGTTTAATCTCAGTTGTCCCATGGGTCCTCAGTGCTTCTTCAAACAAAAGCATTGAAACATTGACGTTGACCGTAACAATCGGGTTTCTGCGTGACGATGGTTTTCATTCTGAATTACTGCCGTTGTGGAACGGAAACCGGTTCGTTAACGATATGGCCGGAACCTGCTTCGCGCTGATACCGCGGCGGAGCGAGAGGCGTGACGATTCTTGCTTCGGCATGATCGTCGGCAAAGATGCCGCAATCGAAACGATCGCGAGTAAAAACAGCTTGGCTCCGGCCATTCATGCGTACTTGGCTGGTCGCCAAATCCGGCCGCTGGGCTGCCAGACGTAACGAACCGACGATAGAATCCGTGACGGAGAGGCGGGCATCGCCGGAGAGTGCAAGCCAATCCGCGTATAAGCTCGACTTGCTTACTTCGATCCGCGCCTGAGACGTGGCCGTCAGTTCGTCGATCGTGCTTTTTGCAAACCTCAGGTCTGCGTGCCCGCTAGCGTACACATCCCAGCTGTCGACGTACACGTTACGCAGTGAGATGCGGAATGGGCAATCGGACGCGAGCGAATCCGGGAAAACAGCAGGTCCATGCGCCGTTCCCAATAGGCCATTCGGAAGTACCATGGTCCCGTGGCAGGCGGTGAAAAGAGCCAACTGTACTCGCCCCATATTGGCCAGGTCCACTTTGCTTTGTCCGTGTACGTAGATAAGAAAAATCTGTACTCGTGCGTCTTTCATGTCGGCAACGGCGCCAGAACCCAGACGCAGCCTGCGGGAGAATGCGTTGCCGGCGGGAATGTCGCTGAATGCAAGATTTTCATTGTCTGCGGTATGGTTTGAGAAGAAAACAAGATCCAGATGTTCCGCAGTCACGTGGCTTTCGTGTGAAACTTCAAGTTCAAAAATCTTGAGACGATTCAGTTTTGCCGTTGTGTGCCTGAGATGAAACTCCGAGTTGAGCGTTTCGAACCCGTCTACATCCAGATGCCCTTCAATCGACCACATTGGATGCGCGGCCCCAACAGGTTCCATGGACGAATTCCGAATGGCGATAGTGGCACGGCCAAGACAGGTAAGGCCGCTCGTCCCGTTTGGGGTATTGGCGGGGTCGCTGACCCGCAGTCGGACTCGGTCAAGTTCAAGATGCGCATCGGGAGCGACTACAATCGGACCACGAATATCGAGATTGAGATCGCGGAGAACTACTGTGCCTTCGATACGCAATGTTCCATCATGATGGAATGTGCCAGGCCCCATTACGGTAATTCCATTGTGGAGTGCTGGAAGGGAGCGCTCGGATGAAAGCGCCCATGCCCCGTGGATGCAACCTACGAGACAGAGCAGTATTGCACAGATGATCCATCGGTTTCGGTTCCGTGGAAGCATTTCGATTTAGCTTAGCTGGATCCAGATTGTAAAATATGCGGTTATGGAATCTTCTCTCAGGAATTCTGACTTTATCCTCGAAATACGTGTCCCATAGCGGCTTGGTTTTGAGGAGATATTCATCCTCATAGTCGGTGGCGTGGGAATGTGGAAATCGCTTCTATTGATTTCCAAGGACTTCCCATGGCCCGTCATTTCCACTGCTGCTTCGTTCGCCCGAACTCTCATGCGGCGATCCTCATCGTAGCATCCATCCAGTTGTTTTCGAACTCGACCGTGCTGGCATAGTTCAGCGTCGAGTGCATCCGTGTCTGGTTATACCAGGGCATCCACGCGATGTTGCATCCTTGGCTGCGCGGATCGTTGCAAAGCGCTCGCCATGCAACTGTATCCGTGACTTTCAGAAATTGTCGAAGACTCGAACCCAGCATCGGCTGCTGACCCACTACCTGCCAGTCTACTTTCCAGAGATCGAGCGCCACTACCATGCCTCGCGCTCCGAGTGGCTGCTTGAGTTGCTTCAATCTATCGATCGCTGCATAAGATTGCCAGCCTATCTGAACATCTCCAGTAGATCGCATCATGCCAACGTCAACGACAGATTCTCGGTAGGCGCTACGCGCGTCTTTCTTCCACTTCGTGATCTTCTCCGCTCGAAAGCCCACTTCTTTGTAGCTGCATCGCTGGAAGCAAAGGTGCTCTCCGCAGCGGGACAATAGCTGTCAATTTTTGCGCCACAACTGTAATGCACCGCGAAGAATTCGATGGCATTTCCAGCAACGCTGATGATGAAGTTTGAACATAACCCACTTCAAATGAAGTGTACCCCATGTGGTACACTGGAAGCCGTGGAACAAGTTCCGCTAATCCAAGGCATCGGAAAGCCAACCAAACGGATCTCGGTCATCTTTTTTCGGACTGCTGCAGGCGGGGAACCTGTACGCGAGTGGCTTAGGTCTCTTGAACCGACCGAGGACCGCAAACAAATCGGCGTGGACATAAAGACGGTCGAGTTTGGCTGGCCCATCGGGATGCCGGTCTGCCGTTCACTCGGTGACGGGTTGTACGAGGTGCGATCCAATCTCAGCGGAAACAAGATCGCGCGGGTGTTCTTTTATGTGGATGTCGAGGGACGAATGGTATTGCTCCATGGATTTGTTAAGAAGACACAGAAGACGCCACTGGCGGATATGGAACTGGCGCGGAAGAATAAAAGACTGCATGAAGCTGAGATGAAGGGAAGGAAATAGTGATGGCAAACGAAAACGTAAAGGTTCACAGTGGTTCCTCCTTTGACGAGTTCTTGGAGGAGGAGGGTATTCGGGAGGAAGTAGAATCTGCCGCCATCAAACGCGTACTGGCCTGGCAGTTTGAGCAGGAGATGGGCCGCCAGCAGAAGACTAAACAGGCGATGGCAAGGGAACTGAAAACAAGCCGCTCACAATTGGATCGACTGCTGGACCCGCAGAATACAGCCGTCTCGCTCGACACTCTTGCTCGTGCGGCGCGTGTTCTCGGAAAACGGTTGGTCCTCGAAGTTCGCGACCAACGGACCGTCCAACGCTCTCCCGTACGAACTACTTATAAGGTCGTGGGCACCACTGCGCGTAAAAAGGCACGCGTTACGGGACCAGAGAGTGGGCGCAACAAGACCACAAAAGCGCAATAAGAAAACGTGACGTAAACGTGACGTGCCCTCTCTAACCCTCTACGCAGAATCAATACGTTACAAGCAATCCAAGCAATTCCATCCGTGCGGGCGAACGGTTCGTAAGCTGTTGTTATACAAATGGTTTAGCGCCATAAGCCGAATCAACTCCCCACGACTCTTAATCGACAGGTTGAAGGTTCGATTCCTTCCGCGTCCACCAATCCTTTCAATTATTCAGCAGATTAGCCGCGATATCTCACACGGATCGATTTCATCGGACAGCTCGGCGGTCTGATAGGGCAGAAGGGTGGTCGTTCGGTCTCGGAGCAGTCTTCAGTCTGGGTTTGGCGCTTTCGTAGAGGTTTTTTCGGGCTCGAAGCATGATTTTCCGCATAGCTCCGCCGGACCGATTGCCGGCTGCTGT
>JAJZDO010000660.1 GCA_021805955.1 Acidobacteriota bacterium | reverse complement strand
TCCTGTTCCTGCCGGGCCGATCCCGAAGACCATGTCATTCTGCTCGATGGCTTCGAGATATCGCTGCTGGTTGGCACTGCGTGCCTGCACGCTCCGCTTGATGCCGGTAGATCGCTGGCGCGATGAGTCTGCAAGCGACTTCAGCGTAATTTTAGGATCAGCGACTACGACTTTAAGCATGGCGAGCAGGTCGCCATTGTAGGGATGAACGCCAGCTCGGCGGAGCGACTCAAAGTCGGCGAAGATGCGCTCCACTCGCCGCACAGCCTCTTCCGAACCTTGCACATGAATTGCATCGGATCGCAGGTCAATCCGCACGCCGAGAGAGTCTTCCATAAGTTTCAGGTTTTCGTCGCGGGTCCCGAAGAGGGGCTCAAGATTGGGCGTTATCTCCAGTGCGATCTTCAAAGGGAAAATGAACCTCCATCGCCGCTGCAAGCGCAGCCGCAGGGTTGGGTGGGAGTGAGAGATATGGGCAGGGGTTGAGCAGGAAACAGACCGGTTGATGGATGACATGCCGTGCACGATCGTGTGCGAGGCTGACGGAGTGAATCCACCGAATTGGCATGAGTGGCCAAATTCTGTATCTGGCAAGAGAGTACCCCTCAACCAGGCCGCCGTCAATACAGCGAGCAAGATTTTTTTGATGGCGGCATAGGCGCAACGCGCAGTACTCCGCGCAATGCCGAAGCGCGTAAGGCAATCTGCGAGAGGATAATGAAGCAGAAGTCCACTTTTGGCTTATCTGCGAGACTCGCGAGGTAACACGTTGAAACGATTCCTGGTTTTGTTGCCCCTGATCTGCTGCCTGTGCGCCCGCGCGACCACCACGATGAGGCTGAACCGATCTGGCGACCGCTGGGCGCGGCGAACACTACGCCACATGACGCTTGAGGAAAAAATTGGGCAGATGATGCTCGTCTGGGCACACATGGAATTCACAAATCCCGCCAGTCCGGAATATCAACACCTTTTGAAGGAGATGCAAACTTATCACATTGGGAATTTTGGGCTGACGATTCCATCGACGGACGGACATCTGGTGAAGGGGCAGCCGCTTGAGGCAGCCGCGCTGACCAATCAACTGCAACATGACTCCAAGCTGCCGCTGCTCTTCGCCGCCGATTTTGAACGTGGACTTTCGATGCGACTGGATGGAGCGACAGCATTCCCGTCGGCGATGGCTTTCGGTGCAACAGATGATCCGCACCTCGCGGAACAGTTTGGCAGAATCTCAGCGTTGGAATCGCGCGCAATCGGTATTCAGTGGAACTGGTTTCCGGTCGCCGACATTAACTCCAATCCGGCAAATCCGATCATCAATACTCGATCGTTTGGCGCCGACCCGGAGCAGGTGAGCCGCATGGTCGTGGCCTACATTGCCGGAGCGCATGCGGGCGGTTTGCTGGTGACGGCGAAGCATTTTCCGGGTCACGGAGATACAGACACAGACTCTCACCTGTCATTGGCTCGCGTAAACGCTTCCCGCGACGAATTGGATCACGTGGAACTGGTTCCATTTCGTGCGGCGATTGCTGCCGGTGTCGATGCGGTGATGATTGGCCATTTGACGGTACCGGCGCTGGAGCCAGATCCGGATCGTCCGGCAAGTATCTCCTACAGAATTACTACGGACTTATTGCAGAAGCAGCTTGGTTTTCATGGACTGGTGGTAACAGACGCGCTGGATATGGGCGCGCTGATGCAGGCTTTCCACGGGAATGCAGCGCAGGTTTCGGGCGAAGAGGCCGTAGCGGCCGTTCAGGCGGGAAACGATATGGTGATGATTCCGGCGGACGTGGCTGGCGCATACAACGGATTGCTGGATGCAGTGAAGACCGGGGTGATTCCACGCGAACGCATCGATCGCAGCGTGCTGAAGATTCTGCGACTGAAGGCGACTCTGGGGCTGAATCGCAATCGCAGAGTATCACTGGATCGGATAACGGAGGAGCTGTCGCAACCGCAAAATCTTGCCCTCGCGCAGAATATCTCCGAGCGCGCGATCACGCTGGTCCGCGATGAAGGGCGACAGCTTCCGCTGGCGGCCGGAATGCGCACCGTTGCGCTGGTGCTCACCGATGACGCGCATCACACCGAAGGCGGACAGGCATTTCTTCATGCGCTGCGCCAACGCCTTCCCGGCGTCCAATGCTTTCTGGTGGATTCAGGTAACGTCGGCACACTTTCACCGATGGTGCTCGCAGCACTGCCCGCGGCACAACGCATCGTGGTGCTGGCCGAGTCGTTTCCAAGCGCGGGCCGCACCGTTGCAGGAAAAAACACCGGGTCCGCCGGATTGGACCCAGGATCGATGCATTTGCTGAGGGGAGTTCTCGATCTCGCAGGAAAGCGTACGGTTCTGATTGCCTTTGGAAATCCATATATCGGAACAAGTTTTCCGGATGTTTCCACCTATCTATGCACCTTCTCAAATACTGCTGGATCAGGCATTGCCGCTGCGCTCGCTGCAATGGGGGAGATTCCGATTGCTGGCCATCTTCCCGTTGCACTACCAGGGCTGGCAAGGCTCGGAGACGGCATTCAGCGCGCTCCCGCATCAGGCATAAACCCTACTCCACGCTGAAAGACGGCCTTCATCAAAGAAAGTACTTTACAGCTTTTGCTTCCACTGCTACTTTTGCTTCCATTGCTCCGCGGCAGCAGCGAAATCTTGAAATATCGTTCGCGACAAAGCACTGGTAGTAACTGTACGCTCCGGATGCCATTGCACACCCAACAGCCAGTGGCTTTCTGCCAACTCCGGCACCAATTCCACCGCTTCAACCACTGCATCCAGAGGACTGACAGCAGTGACACGCAAACGATCACCAATCTGATGAAGAGCCTGATGATGACTGGAGTTGACCATGATGGGTCTTGCTTCGCCATGCTTCACGGCAGAATTTGCCAGTGCTTCCAGATGCGAATCTGGCACAACCGACAAAGTGTGCGCGGAGGAAATTTCTCGACCGGGAGAGTGGTTGACATGCTCGCCCATCTCTTCCGGAAGGTCCTGAATTAACGTTCCTCCCAGCCACACATTGAGCGTCTGGATGCCCTGGCAAATTGCGAGGATTGGCTTGCGCATCTGAAATGCATCCTGAATCAACAACTCATCCACGGCTGCTCGTTCGGGATCCGATGGAGCGCACAACGGATGACGCGGTTCGCCATATCGAGCCGGATCAACATCTGCACGACTACCCGGCAACAAGACACCCTGTGTCGTCGCTAGAATCTTTGCCACACGGGCCGGCGACTCATGCAGCGGAATAACTACAGGAACGACGCCAGCGCTGTGCAATGCAGCAAGGTACTGCGGCAATGCGCGCTGATTATAGGAGGGCGCATCGCGGTCGTAGTCAGGACTGATCGGCTCAGGAATAGCAATATGAATGGAGTTTCGTGAAAGATTCTGGGGCATACACCACCGGCACAAAGTTGAACACACTCTGGATTCCATCTGTCTATTTAAATCCAGTGTTCTGATTGTACGCGGGAATCACACAGGGACGGCGTGCGCGTAAGATGTGGAGAACAACCTGTCTCCATCATTCTGGCAATTGCGAGGATATTTCTCTCCATGCTTAGGATCTCCTGCTTCGCTCTTTTCGCAATGCTGCTTTCATCCTCCTTGCCAGCACAATCTCCCGCTGCCGGAGACACGCGCACAGCTTCCAAATCCGAGCACACTCGATTTCGAGCCATTGATCAGATTGTCCAGCAGGCTATCAATGAGCATGCGATTCCAGGGGCCGTGGTACTCATCGAACATCATCGGCGGATCGTCTATCGCAAGGCGTTTGGCAATCGATCGCTCGAAGCGGGCACTGTCTCGCATCCAGCAACAGACCGCGAGGCGATGACCGTGGACACGATCTTTGATCTGGCCTCGTTGACCAAATGCGTCGCCACCACCACAGCCATGATGCAGTTGATTGAGACTGGGCGCGTGAAGCTGAACGATCCAGTTGCGATGTATCTGCCTGAATTTGCGCAAAACGGAAAAAGCGAGATTACGGTTCGGGAGCTGATGACACACTACTCGGGGCTGCCGCCTGATCTCGATCTGAGCCAAGCCTGGATGGGACGCGATGCCGCATGGACGCGGGTGATGACCAGTACCCCGATTCATCCGCCAGGAGGCAGCTTTCTGTATAGCGACATCAACTTTGAAGCGCTTGGATTTCTGGTAGAAGCAGTCACCGGGCAGGGGCTTGCAGAGTATGCGCAACAGCATATATTCACTCCGTTGGGCATGGCGCATACACGCTTTCTGCCGCCCGCGGCGTGGCGCAGCAAGATTGCGCCGACGCAGTGGGACACCGACACGGTCGCCGACGGGCCTACCGTGGGTGAAATGCTGCGCGGCATCGTTCACGACCCCACCGCGCGACGGATGGGCGGCGTGGCAGGCCATGCTGGAGTATTTTCAACCGCCGACGATCTGGCAATCTTTGCTGATGATCTGATGCATACGCATCGCATTCTGAGTGCATCCTCCGTGGCGAAGATGTCTACACCCCAACAACCCGCCAATGCCGCCAGTCTGCGCGGTCTGGGTTGGGATATCGACTCTCCGTTTGCCAGCAATCGCGGCGACCTTTTGCCAGTGGGATCGTTTGGGCATACGGGTTTCACCGGCACCTCACTCTGGATGGATCCGGTGACCGATACGGCGATCATTTTGTTGGCCAGTGCAGTACATCCGAACGGCCATCCGCAGCACGCTGGAACCTCGATCGTCTCGCTGCGCACGAGGCTGGCGACGGCAGTGGTTCCTTTGCTCGACCTGACGGTGAACGAGCAGCAGGCGCTGGCGTTGGCGCGCATCACCGGTTACAACGACACGCAGATGGCGGAGCGGCGCATTGCGGATCGCAATGGCCACGTGAAGACAGGCATTGATGTGCTCGAAGCTGATGGCTTCCGCGAGCTGCATCCGAATCCGATGCATCCGGTGCGCATCGGGCTGATTACCAACCAGACGGCGCTCGACGAGCACGGGCCTC
>JAJZDO010000737.1 GCA_021805955.1 Acidobacteriota bacterium | reverse complement strand
TGCTGTGGCAGTGCAGAATTCCTCCTCCGGAGCATGGGTAGGTATGAATGAGCAGTCGTGGAGCCGCCACTTCGATAGTACGGGCGAGTACCTGTGCATTGAGCAGATTCATATTCTTGTAGTCGGGAACAGGATCCATGCTTCTGGGTTCGATCACATCGCCAAATGCCAGTGAGAGCGGTGGGACCGGATCATTTTTGTTGATGACCAATGTGACTGACTTGACCTGCCCGGAGCGCACAAGCTGATCCCACTCATGCAATGCAGATGGAGTAAGCTGCGGACCATACAGAGTGACATGGGTAGCCAGGATGTCACGGTTGCGGAGAGCGGCAAGGCAGAGCATGGCTCCGTTGCTGTGGCAGGAGAGTTGGTCATAGCTGTGACCGGCCATTGCTGCATATCCAGGCATATTGTCGATGGAATACTGGCCGTTCGTTGGTTCGTCCTCAGGAACGACGCGAGCGACAAGATCCGCAAAGAAGCTGGTGTAAGCCGCAATGCCGAGAACGAAGTTGTATTTGTTGAAATCGATGGCGTCCGAATAGGGATGCCCTGCGAGTTGCTCCTGCCGCGCGAGCATCTCATGGGCTGCTGCGATCGTCGCGGGGTCTGGCCTGGGTACTGAGTAAAGCACCATCCAGCCTGTTCCGCCGATGAGGGCATTGTGAGCGGGAATGTACGTAGGATGCGCGTCAAAGCGGGCGCTGGCATCGGCGACCTCGGCGTTGAAGACAGCAAGGCGGCTGAGGAGATCGTCGTGCCGTGTGCGCAGCAGACGATACTGTGTGGTGCAGCTTTGCACCAGGCCCAGGTTACGCGTGTCGATATTGCCGCATTGGGTGTTGAAGGAGTTGGCCTGTTGGTTGTACACGAAGAGATCCTGCAGAAGCTGCTGGCGTCGGGTGAAGAGCGTTGAATCAACCTGACGCAAGTGCATGGGAACATAGGCGGGCAACCGGGGCGCTTCGTCAGGATTGTCGTCCGGCAGTTTCAGGGATTGGGCGAGGCAGGCGATCGGAGTCAGGAGAGCGCCGACGATGAGGATGCGGATCCAACCTGGAACGGAATCGATCATGGGGTAGTTGTCTCTACGTGAACGGGATGACCAAAGACGATTGCTTCCAGCGTCGAAAGATCGGCCAATCCAACATCGTAAGTCATCGCGGCATATCGGATGGCACGATCCTGGCTGCCAGTGAGGTGATAAATCCGGACAAGTGCAAGATAGTATTCACCAGTCCAGGGGGATAAGCGCAGTGCGCGCTCGAAGAGCACGGCGACCGGAAGCAGGTCACTGCGGGAGTGGGCTTGTGCATATGCAGAGGTAGCCTGCGCGGCAAGCGCGGCGGCGACTGGAGTGGGTGGAAGCGCTAGACCGTGCGCCTCGATGGAGGCGATGAAGACGCGGAGTTCAATCGAGTCAGAATCCGCTGCGTAACGCTCAAGCGCATCCCGGAAGAGCAGGATCTCGTCCTTCTGGCGGGGACGGTTGAAGCGCACATCATCGGCCAGGCGCGCCAAGGCCGAAGCGATGAAGCCCTTGGTGATGCGCCGCTGCTGCATGGCATCGAAAAGTATTTTCCGCGCACTGAGATAGTCATCGTTGGTCTTGTCATCTGCAAATTGCTTGTCGAGTACATCGAGTGCGGAAGCTCCGTTGTGCTCGTCTCCTGCACCGAGATCGAGTGGATCGACACCAAAGGCGAGCAAGGTCGTTATTGCACCAACCGGGTCGTCGTTCTGTTCAGCGGCGTAGCGCAGGAGCGAACCGTCGGGCAGACTGGATGAAGTGAAGATAGAGCCAGTCGAGGACTCGTCGGCTCCAGCGTCAATCAAAGCTTGTATCTCGTTCTCAGATCCGTAAGCGGTCGCGTTGACCAGACCCTGCTGAAGATTGACCGAAACATCGACCAATGCGGCGAGGTTCGGTGGAGTCCAGCACGGATCAGCACCGGAGACAGGATCACCAGGCACATCTTTGTCATCGGGAGGCGTCCATGTGAAGTCTGCGCCGAGGTTGACCATTTCACGAATGCGCTGCGGGCCGATCTGACAGGCCTGCGCAAGCACGGGTAGTCGAACGCTGCCCCAGTTGATGCTCGTTTCGGTTTCCGCTCCGTGCAAAACCAGCATCTGGGCAATTGCTGGGTTAGGGTGCATTAGAGCAAAAAAAAGCGGAGGCACCTGGACCGATTTGCCATCCTCGCTGTCCAAAGGGAGTGGCTGATTGGGATGAGCATGGGCGGCAAGAAGAAACGCAAGCAAGGGAGCGCTTTGCGGTGTAGCTGTCTCCGGATTGACCGCATAACTCATCGAGAAAACATTGGACGGTGAATAGGTGCCGGGATCCGGAGGCACTCCGCTGGCAAGCAGTAGACGCACAGTGTCCATCGGAATGGTTTTGTTGATATTCCACTGAGCAAGCAGCGCGTTGGCAAGCAGTTGATAGCCAGAATCGGAACCTTGTTTCAGATTGGCGTGGTGCGCAAGCAGAAGTTGAATGAGTGCTGTATGCTCGGGGGAAAATGACGCAATGGACAGCGGAGTCCAGCCGTTTGGGGTTGGAGTATCCACAAAGGCTCCGTGATCGAGCAGTGCGGAGATAAGCTCCAGCCACTCGTGATCGTCGCTGGCGCTCGTCGCTGCATTCACGGCAAGGTGAAGAGCCGACCATCCATTCTGATTGGTGACATTGACCTGGGCGTTGCCATAAGTGAGCAGTAAAGCGGTGTGCACATGCTGTTTGGCAATCGCGTAGATGAGCGGAGCGATATGGCTCGAAGGATCCACACTGTTGGGGTCGCATCCGGCCTGCAGCAGGCCTGCAATGGTGGTGTCGTCGCCGTTATACGCAGAAATCGCGAACTGATTATCGAGCAGCGAACACGGATCGTTGGGATTCTGTGCCCGCAGCAGCAGAGGAAGGCCGACGAGAACGAGAGCAAGCGACAAATGACGAACGAGACACTGGTGCATAAGGGCGATTCGCATGAGAGCGTTTATGGATGAGCGGCTGGCGTGGCTGAGCCAGTTCGCGCGGTTGAGCCGGTGAGCGCGGCGGGAGCTGCGATGGTGGGGATATGCATATGCAGGAAGTCGATGGTTTGTGCGCTGCTTTGCTGATCCTGCGCCGCCTGATGCTGGAGGTCGGCTTTATAGGCTTTCAACACTGCGGTGTCAACTCCGCCAGCCGCAATGGAGCGATTGACCTCGGCAATCTGCTGCTGCTTTTCAGCTAAGTGAGATTGGAAGTGATCGTATTCGCGCAGGTGCTCCTGGATGAGCGGGTCATTCCGCCGGGCAGCTGGAATCTGTGCTTCCAGCGCGGTAGCCGCTGGCGTTTGGACGGGATGGGGATACGTGAGCGCCTGTGGAGTCGCACAGGGAGCACCATCGAAGCCGCAGCCAGAGACGGCTTTGGCGATCTCGATGGAGGCGTCGCTCAGGCTCGCCGCAGAGGCGCTGGTAGCAGTCGCTGCCGCTACCGAGGATGCGCTGATGCTGGAAAGCTGCTGGAGAACGGAGTTCACCCCGGTCGCTGGAAGCGGCGTGGTGACGAGCGCTGGCAACGTTGCGCCGAAGCGGGACTTCGTGAGAAAGAGATCCGACCCGCCGGTGGCCGGGATGGTGGCGACCTTGCGCATCGCCTCGTCGAGCTGCTGCAACTGCGTGGCGATGGCTGAGTTGGCAGAGATCAACGGCACTCTATCGCTGGCCTTCTCGCGCCCGATGCCTGCGTCTTCGGCCGCAAGTGCGGTTGAACCCTGCATCTGGATAACATGAAGGGTGGCAGTCCGGATGTTGCTGAGGGTTTCCGCAGTTGGGTTCAAGGCGTAGGACTGGCGAAGTAGAGTGAGTGCGGAAGACCAATCCCCTTTGTGGGATGCGGCAACGGCTTTCGTCGTGAGATTGTAGGCATTCTGCTGCTGCTTGCGTTGGGATGCGGCAACCCGTTCCGCGTCATGTGCAGCCTGGCGAGCGGCAGCCTGAGCCTGCATGGCGGCCATGCAGGATGGGCAGTAGCGGGGCACAGGCTGTGAGCTGCCACACCATGCATTGCCGCAGACAGCACGAGACGGAGGCGTAGATGGTGCCTGGACGCTGTAAGAGTGGCCCCAGACCGAGAAACTCATCTGAGCCAGGAGCCGGGTCGGTGCGGCTGCAACGCAAGCGAAGCTAGCCATAGCAACGATACTGCGGAAAAGACGCCGGAAGGTCACGAGCACACCCCCAACAGAAGAAAGCAGCAGAGGAAAAGTTGAACACAATATAGCACTGAGGAAGCGCCGGTGTGGAGATATATTTCTGCTGTCGTACGACGCCGGTTGCACAGTTGTGCTATCAAGCTCAGCAGCTAACCTATTACGACCTGGATCGAACGAACTGCGCGCCGCAAGTCCGTGGCAAGCATTGTTCTTTTTGTCGCAGCGACCGCAATCATAACGCTACTCTATGTGGCCAACAGTGACTTCTGGAGAGAATGGCTGCATCCGGCCAGAATTGGCGCGGCGGAACTGGAAGCCGACAGCGCAAAGGCAGACAGCATGGATCGCATGAAATCCGCCGTGGTGACGGTGTCCGGTGAATTCTTGGGCGATTCCGGCGTGCAGCAAGTAACGACATACGAGGGCATCCTGTCGCAGGTAACTGCGGGCTACTCTGTGTTACGCGTGGGCGATCCCCTGCTGATCGTCAAGTGTTCCCGGCCGATTCACTCGACCGTGACCGGGATACTGGATGTGATGCCCTATGACCTGACAACAAAGCTCTTTCCGGACGGCAGCGACCCTGCACTGAAGGCGAGCGTGTATCCGCTGCTGCTGGATACCGACACACACGATCCTGTTGCGATGAGCATCCTCTGGACGGTGCTGATTGAAGGAGCTTTCGGGTTTTTTGCCTGGCGCGGATGGCGTCGGCTCAGCAGCAAAGTAGAGCACCCTTCCGTGAAACGAGCGCGAGGCTGGGGCGAACTCGGCACCACTTCCTTTCAGCTGGAGCACGAGTGTCAGAATGCTATCAAACTGCGATCAAAA
>JAJZDO010000732.1 GCA_021805955.1 Acidobacteriota bacterium | reverse complement strand
ATCTGGGAGTGTTGCTGAGCCTGTTCGTACTGCAGCGCACGAGGCCGCAGCGAAGCGAGTGGATGCATGTGTTGGCGGCGACCGCCGTGACATGCCTGTTGTTGCTGACGGGTGCGTTTACGTTTGTGTTGCCCATGTTTACTTTGCCGAAGCCGACGGGCCCCTACGCAACGGGTACGCGGGTTGAGCATCTGGTGGACCCAGTTTGGATGGAGACGCATGTTGCCGGATCGCTACGACCGCGTGAAATCATGGTTCAGATATGGTACCCAGCAACTCCGAATCGTCAACATCTTGCTAGCTATCGCAGACGCCGCGAAACCACGTTGTTGTCCAGTTACATGGGTGTGTTGAAAACTCATTCCTACAAGAATGCCGCGGTTGCGACCAGCGGAGCGCCATTTCCGGTGCTGCTTTTCAATCCGGCGTGGGGGGGGAACCGTACGCAGAACACCTACCAGGTGGAGGATCTGGCCAGCCACGGTTTTATTGTGGTTGGGGTTGATCACACGTACAACTCAGGTCCGGTTGCGTTTCCGGATGGCCGCGTTATCGGGCCCGTGGATGACCACGACATTGCAGACTTTCAAAACACAACGGTGGCGCAACAGATCGCCATTGGAGGACAGGAAGCCGCGATCGAGGCGGGCGACGATGTGCTGGTACTCAATACATTATCGGCTGCGAACCTCAATTCTCGCAGCCCATGGTTCCACCGTGTGGATGTGAACGACGCGGGGGCCTTTGGCCATTCCTTCGGCGGAGCGGTTGCGGCCGAAGTTTGTTATCAAGACCCGAGGGTCAAGGCGGCACTGAACGAAGATGGATGGATGTTTGGCGAGGTTGCCGCTCGCGGCCTGAAAAAGCCGTATTTTGTGATGAACGACGATGGGCCGGCGATCAGCGCAGCGCAATTGCACTCCACGGATGTGCAGACTCGGCGGGAGTCCAAGCTGACCAATATTGATATCGAGAACCTGAATCACACGATGCAGGAATTCGGCGGTTACATGCTGACGATTCGCGGTTCGCGGCACTTCGATTTTTCCGATCGCACGCTCTACTCGCCAATTCGCCGGTTGACTGAGGCTGGAACCGTCTCTCCGGTGCGCGCGCACGAAATTGTAGAAGCGTACACGCTGCAGTTTTTCTCGCACACTTTGCTGGGTAAGCCGGCGCCATTGCTGGCCGCGAACGGCAGTCCCTATAAGGAGGTGCAGTTTGAGAACTGGTTTGCTCACAACGCATCGACCCGCTAAAGGCAAGGCTTTACCGGCGAAAGGAAAAACATCGGAGCGAGGTTCTCTGAAATGTTTTTGCAGGGTCGTGAATCGCGAGGGTTCCGATGAAGTTTGTCGCGGGCTTCAATTCGACAAGGGTCCAGGCGCGCTGAATGTTTGTCTGTGGGGCGACCGCGATCAACGCCGGGGGAAGTTGCGGGTTGACCTCGACATCGAAGCCGTCCAGAGGCAGGTTCAACCCCAGACCTTCTCCCTTCAACAAGGCTTCTTTGCTGGTCCAGCAGCGATAAAATCCGGCAAGCCACTGCGGCTCAGGAAGACGGCCGAGGGTCAGCAACTCGTGGGGCGAGAAATGATGCTCGGCGACGTCGGAATCGATGGGGCGAACATGCTCGATGTCGATTCCAAGCTGATATTCGCGGCTGACGGCAAGGGCGGCGAGGACGGCGCTGTGGGTCAGGTTGAAGTGAATCGGTTCTGCGTCTGTCTGGTATTGAATTTTCGGCTTGCCGTAGGCATTGGTCGAGAAGGCAATTTCGGCAGCATGAATGCCGCAATACCGGCTCAACAGAGCGCGCATGGCGGAGTGGGCGCAGACAAAGCGATCGCGATTCTGCGGATGCACAAATCGGCGCGCTCGAACCGTCTCGGATTCGCTGAGGACCTGCCAGTCGGAGTCGAGCGGCGTACGATCCAGGTTCCATGCCCACACGTGGACGCTGTTCGCGTTGAACGGGGGAGCGGGTTCGGCGGCTGGCCAGGAAAAGATTTGTGTACCCATGTGTGTCTTCATTCAAGGCTGAGGTGCCGGCAAATGACTCGTCGCTAGTTCCACCTGGCAGCAGAAAGCTCCATCAAGTTGCAAGTTTCAGAGAGAACGCCGACTCCAATCGGCAGCAAGAGGTGACATTTATGTCGACAGCCACACCAGTTGCACCGTCCACCGCAAGTGAAATCTCCCTTGTGCCCGAGCAGCTATATTCGATTGAACGGGCGAAATTCGCAGAGAACTTCAACCGGCGTCCATTTATGCTGGACCATTCGCTCAGCGGCCATCCGGCATTCACCATGGACCGCCTGCATACTTTGCTCGAGCGTTCTTTGCCGATCCCAAACAAAGTGTATTGGAATGCGGGCAAAAAGCGAATCGATCAGCGCTGGAGCGACCGGCCGGGGCGGGATTTCTCGATCGAAGAGGCCTTCCGTCGTATTCGCGAGACCGATGCGTGGATCATTATTTTTGGTGCCGACCGCGATCCGGAGATCCACGATTTGCTGGAGAAGGGGCTGGCTGAAGTCCAGGAGATGACGGGCATCCCGCTGAGCAAAGAAGCCAAGAGCCGGCAGTCCATCATCTTCATTACGTCTCCGCATCGCATCACGGAGTATCACATCGACAAGGAATGTAGCCTGTTGCTGCAGATCCACGGGAAAAAGACGATCCATATCTTCGACCAGAACGACAGGGAAGTGCTGACGGAACCAGAGCTGGAGCGCTTCTGGACGGTCGACAACAATGCGGCGATTTACAAGAAGGAATTGCAGGGCCGGGCGACATCGTTTGTGCTGGAACCCGGAAAGGCCGTGCATATTCCGATCAATGCTCCGCACTGGCTGGAAAATGGCGATGACATTTCGGTTTCCATCAACCAGAATTTTGAATACAAGAACGATAAGCTGGCGAACATCTATCGTGCGAACTACTATCTTCGCAAAATGGGCATGACTCCGCTGCCTCCGGGACGTTCGCGTTTGCATGACCGCTTGAAAGGCCAAGGGATGAGGCTGCCGGTTGCGCTGGCACGTGAAGCGCGAGAGCTAAAGGAAAAAGTAAAAGGACAGGGATGACAATGGAGAAATTTTATTTGTGGGCCGCGCTGGCGGTTTCGATCCATGCCTGCTCGAGAATTTTCGCTACGCGGCCCCAGTCGTATTGCCGAAGTACCAGTTCTCGGCCCTTGCGCCCCAACTCAGCGGCACGTTCGGGGTCGTCCAGGAGCTGAACAACACTTTGGCAAAAGTCGGCGGGGGAATCGGCGATCAGGCAGTGGATGCCTGGGACCACGTCCAAGCCTTCGGCGCCGATTCGAGTCGCCACCACAGCTTTGCCCATCGACATCGACTCGAGAATTTTGATCCTGCTTCCGCCGCCAATCCGCAATGGAACCAGCACGACGAAGGCACGCGCAAAATGAGGACGAATGTCGGGGACTTCTCCCACCCACTCCACACCCGACAACCCCTCCACCTGTTCCCGCAATTTCGTCGCCGGCTGGCGTCCTACAACTCGCAGTTTTGCGCGCGGATTTGCAGTCTGAATCCTCGGGAGGATCTCGCGCAGAAGATACAGCAAAGCATCCCGATTGGGTTGCCAGTCCAATGAACCCAGAAACAGCAGCGAATCCGGTTCAGGGGCTTCACCTGTCGGCTGCAGATATTCGGTATCGACACCGTTCGATACCAGAGAAACGGCGCGCGCGCCCCACTGTCGCGCGGTCCGCGCTTCTTCGTCAGTGACGACCGCGACATACCCTGCTCGCGCAAAAGACTTCTTCTCGAAGCGGGCCATCTTCCACGCCTGCAATCCCATAAACAGGCGTTCGGGAAGGTTGGAAGCATGTTGCGCACGTCTGCGCCACACCGTGGCTTCAATGTTGTGGGCCATAATCAGCATCGACAATCGGCCAACCGCATCCATGTAGCTGGCGTATGGGGTCCACTCGCAATGCACCAGATCGAAGGATTGTTTGGCAAGCAGACTGCGAATCGCGCGTGTAAATTTTCGGGTGTGATGCCGCGAGACCGAATACGGCCATGCGGAAAACAAGTTGGCGAATGCGCCCGCGTAAAAATGAAACGAGTTTGCCGCAGGCAACGGTGGCACCAGTAGAACCTGGATTCCAAGACCTTCAAGGTGCGGCAGTCCGGGATCTTCCGCAGTGCCATAACAAAGGAAGGCAATGGAATGCTGTTGGCATAGATTGCGCAGCAGGTTCCAGGTGCGGATTCGTTTGCCGGAATTTAAAGGGAAGGGAATTTCTTCGTCGAGGACGAGGACCTTCAGGTGGCGGTGATTGGGATTCGATGGAGCGGTAGTTTCGTTAGCGGACGGTGGGTTAGGGCTGGAGATTTCGACAATATGGGAATTGTCATCGCCGGACGGCAGGCTCATGTTGCTACTGTACAGCAGAACATCCCGAAGGCCGTACCTGGAAATGCATTTGCGCAGAAGATCAGGATGGACGCGACGGCATCGAACCGTCGCGGAACACTTCTTCGTAGACCTCGATCAGTCGCTGTCGTTGATAGGCCGGTGCGTACTCTTGGATCAAGTCGTCCCCGCCTGCGGCGAAGCGGTCGCGGAGATCCGGGAAAAGCCACATTTTGTTCATTGCGGCCGTCATTTGCGCCACATTTGCCGGTGGAACCAGCAGTCCGTTTCTGCCGTCGACGATGAGATCGGGAACACCGCCAACTGCGCTGGCAATTATGGGCACCTTGAGACAGAGCGCTTCCAGCACTGTATTCGGGGTACCTTCCGTCAGGGAAGGCTGAATCAAGCAATCCATCAACTGCATCCACTCCGTGCAATTGCCTTGGAATCCTGCAAAATGTACTTGCTCGCGAATTCCCAGATGGGTGGCTTGTTGCTCCAGCGCCTTCTGCTCCTTTCCATCGCCGACGACGATAAGATAGAGGGGAGCGCCGACTGGCGATTGCGCGCAGAGCTGGTGGAATGCGGAGATCATGAAGCGATGGCCTTTTTCTACGCTAAGCCGGCCAACGGAGCCAAAAACGAAGGCGGAGT
>JAJZDO010000984.1 GCA_021805955.1 Acidobacteriota bacterium | reverse complement strand
GGCCCAGCGCGGCCAGCGCATCCGGCAGCGTAATCGCATCTAGGTTGGTCTCCGTCGTGCCAAAGGCCGCGCACAGCCGCCGCTCTATCTTTCTCCAGCGCCATGTAACTCGTATGCACCTGCTCGGCGTCCAGCTTCGCCGGAGTTACATTGGTGGTCAGCGCATAGCACCCTGCCAGTTTCAGGTTCTGCTCGATGGCCGCCTGCTTACATTCCATCCGCAGGCAGTTACTTTCTTCTTGTAACTCGATTTGTAACTCAACCAACTCGTCCAGCCTATTCCACGCAACCCAGCCTTGTAACTGGCGCAGTCCGGCTTCCGGCTTACTTCGCGGATGCTGCCCGGCCCAGTTTGAGGTGTTTCAGAGTTTCGACGACACGGACATTTCGACGGAGTACTCCGCGCTGATGTCGAAGGTGATGTCGAACGGCAATGGCGGGTCAAATTGGCGATGTGATCGAATTGGAAATCGAAAAAATCGGCGTGCTGCGTAATCGTGTGGTGCGCCCGTAACATCCCAGTTGCTGGAGGGTTTCTGTAAAGGAGGATTGCGAATGTATCCGCTGAAAAAAGGGAAGACAGCCACTCAGGCCCATGTCGGATTGCCCGAAGGTACCTTTGAAAAGGAGCATGGACGCAAAGGTTTTTATCCGATACAAGTACTACCTGAGGGAGAAAAGGTCGAGTGGGCGGACTACTGGGCCAGTTGGGGCGCAAAAGAAGCTGCAAAGCTGGAGCCTGTCGGATGAAAGAGGCCACCACCGGCGAAATGACCACGTTGGATCCATCGCTGCAGAATCCGCAAGATATATACAAGCTGCTTGGTTGGGGCCGTGGTTCCGCGCCCCATCGCGTTCGTTTCTTCGATGGATGCGGAGGGCGTACGCAATCTTGCCCCTTTCAGCTTTTTTCGGTCGCCAGCGCCAATCCGCCTATCGCCTGTTTTTGTCCTATGATGCAAGGAGCTACTGGGACCAGTCTTCAGCCGACGAAAGATACATTGTGCAACATCATTGCTACACGCGAGTTTGTGGTCAATATCGTTTCAGAAGAATTTGCTACTCAATTGAACGCATGTTCAGCAGAGCTGCCGCCGGAGGTGGATGAATTTCGGGTCTCTGGTCTGACGCCGCTCGCCAGTGATCTGGTTCGCCCTTTGTGCGTGGCGGAATCGCATGTGCAGATGAAGTGCCGCTTGCAGCGAGTTGTCCACGTCAGCGCGGGGCCGCTGGGGGGCAAACTGGTCCTGGGTGAGGTGCTGCGCTTTCATGTGCGAAAGTCCTTACTGAACAATTTCCGCATCGGCCCCGACAAGCTCCACGCCATTGGCCGTATGGCGGGTTTCACCTACATGCGCACGCGCGATAGATTTGATATGGAGCGGCCCAAGTAAAGTTCTTTCGCCGCTGTTACTCTTGATACAGACCGTCTCCTGTACAAAGGTGATATGTCGTCCGCAGACGCAAATTATCCAATCCGCCGGGTTGCAGTTCTGGGCGCGGGAACCATGGGTTCGCGCATCGCAGTGCACATCGCCAATGCAGGTTTTCCCGTTCTGCTTCTTGATGTTGTTTCGCCCGGCGAATCCGTGCGAAATCGTCTGGCGGCGCAATCACTGGAGACCCTGAAAAAATCCAAGCCTCCGGCATTTGTCGATCCAGAGTTGGCGTCCAATATCGTGGTTGGAAACTTTGAAGACGATTTAGACAAGCTGAAAACCTCCGACTGGATCGTTGAAGCAGTGGCGGAAGATCTGGCCATCAAACGCGCGCTGCTCGGCAACGTGATTCCCCATCTTCGAGACGGTGCGATCGTAACGACCAACACCAGCGGATTGCCGGTTGGACTGATCGCCGAAGATATGCCCGAATCGTTCCGCCGCCGCTGGTTTGGGACACATTTTTTCAACCCGCCGCGCTACATGCGGCTTGTCGAAATCATTGCCACGCCAGAATCGGACCCAGAGGCAGTCGAGTCGGTTGCAAATTTCGTTCAGTCCCATCTGGGTAAAGTAGTTGTTCTCGCCCACGACACTCCAAATTTCGTTGCCAACCGCATCGGCACATTTGTTCTGCTGAACACGTTTCGCACCATGCTGGAATTTGGATTGAGTATCGAAGAAGTGGACGCGCTGACGGGCACGGCGATTGGCTGGCCGAAGACCGGTACATTCCGGCTCGCGGACATGGTTGGCATCGACGTTCTGGTGAACGTCGCCCGCAATTTCGCCGCGAATGCGAGCGATGAGCGCGCGGACGTGCAACTTCCCGCCGCGCTCGAACAGATGCTCGAACGTAAATGGCTCGGAGATAAAACTGGCCAGGGTTTCTATAAGAAAGAACGTGGTGCAGATGGCAAGGAATCGCGTCGTGTCCTCGACTTGAACACGTTGGAATACCGGTCTGCCGAGCTCGCGAAGCTCATCGAACTGGAAATGGCAAAGAACAATGAATCCGCAGCCGCGCGGATTCGCACGCTGCTCGCCGGCAATCCGGACCGTGAAAAAGCGGCACGCTTTTACTGGCAGATACTGCCGGAGCTATGGGCCTACGCAACCAACCGCATCGGTGAAGTGGCCGATACGGTTGTCGAAATCGATCGCGCCATGAAGGCAGGGTTCAACTGGGAACTGGGACCGTTTGAGATGTGGGATGCTGCAGGCTTCGTCGAAACCGTGGAAAAGATGCGCGCTCGCGGCCAGGCGATTCCGAAAACCGCGGAAACCATGCTTGCTGCTGGTATCACCTCCTGGTACCGAAACCAGGGCGCGGAGTTTTTCGATGTTCCATGGGGCGCGTATCGGCCCGTGGTTGAAGCGCCCGGCATGATGACTCTGGCAAGGATCAAGCGGGCAAACGGCGTCGTCGCGAAAAATACGGGCGCATCCTTAATCGATCTAGGCGATGGGATTGCATGCATCGAATTCCACTCGAAAATGAATACGCTGGGCGAAGACATCGTGAAGTTTGTGCAGCGCACGCTGCGCCCCACCAGCGATGCGATCCGGAATTTTAAAGGCTTCGTTGTGACTAGCGATGCGCTCAACTTCTCAGTCGGCGCGAACCTGATGCAGGTGCTGCTGGCCATCCAGGATGAGGAATGGGAAGAGATTGACAGGAATGTTCGTGAATTCCAGGCGATGACGCAGGCGATTCGGTTCTGCTCTCGCCCGGTCGTGGCGGCTCCGTTTGGAATGTGCCTGGGCGGCGGCACCGAGGTTGCGTTGCACGCTGCCAGCCGCCAATCGCACATCGAACTCTACATGGGTTTAGTTGAAACTAGCGTGGGTCTTCTGCCCGCTGGCGGAGGCTGCAAAGAAATGACACTGCGCGCCATCGCCGCTGCCAATGCGATCCGAATGAGCCCCCGCAGCGACTCCGTAGAAATGAACGATGCCGTCAGAAATGTCTTCGAGACTATCGCCATGGCCAAAGTTTCCAGTTCCGCAGTGGAGGCACGCGCACTTCATCTCATGCGCGAGTCCGATGGAATTACGATGAACCGCGAGCGACTTCTTCTCGACGCAAAATCGGAAGCCGTGCGACTGGCGGATACGGGGTATGTGCCGCGGCTGCCGCGCGCCGATATCTCCGTACCTGGAGAAAATATTCTTGCGAATCTAAAGCTCGGTATCCACATGATGCGAGAAGCTGAATTTATCAGCGATCATGACGTGAAGATTGCACGTCTCGTGGCAAATGTATTGTGCGGAGGTCCGGTCACACCGGGCACACAGGTCAACGAACAATATCTGCTGGATTTGGAGCGCGAAGCATTTTTGTCGCTCTGCGGAGAACGCAAGACTGCGGAACGCATCGCGGCCACGTTAAAAACCGGCAAGCCGCTGCGGAACTAGATCGGATCGACGGGAGCCAGGCATGAAGGATGCATTCATCGTCAGCGCCGTACGGACAGCGGTTGGGAAAGCTCCCAACGGTGCCCTGCGATCTACGCGCCCGGACGATCTTGGAGCAGCCGCTGTTCGCGGAGCTTTGGATCGCGTGCCTGGACTCGATGTGAAACGGATTGAGGACGTCATCATTGGCTGCGCGATGCCGGAGGCCGAGCAAGGCATGAACCTGGCCCGCATTATTTCTCTGCGCGCCGCTCTTCCGGTGGAGACGGCCGCGATGACCATCAACCGCTACTGCGCCTCCGGATTGCAATCCATCGCTCTTGCCGCCGAAAGAATTCGCGGCGGTTCTGTTGATGTGATCGTCGCTGGCGGCGCCGAGTCCATGTCGTTCATTCCCATGGGCGGCAACAAAATTTCTTTGAACCCGTGGCTGGTCGATCATTATCCCGACTCCTATATGTCGATGGGGCTGACCGCCGAACGGCTGGCCAAGCGATATGGAATCTCGCGGGAAGAGTCGGACCAGTTCGCGCTCGCAAGCCATCAAAAGGCGCTCGCTGCAATCGCGGCGGGAAAGTTTCAGGATGAAATTGTGTCCGTGCAGGTGACCGTTTCAGTACCAAACGGCGTCGGCAAGCCCACGCGCAAAGACGCGGAATTCCGAGTCGATGAAGGTCCTCGCCCCGACACATCCTCTGAGGCTCTTTCAAAACTGCGACCCGTTTTTCATACCAATGGAATTGTGACGGCGGGAAATTCTTCTCAGACTTCCGATGGCGCCGCCGCTGCAGTCGTGGTCTCTGAAGATGTGGCGATTTCTCTGGGGCTCAAGCCGCTTGCACGCTTCGTAGCCTTTGCCTATTCCGGATGCCTTCCCGAAGAAATGGGAGTGGGGCCCGTCTACGCGATTCCCAAGGCGTTGAAGCTCGCGGGGCTTACTCTGGATCAAATGGATGTGATTGAGTTGAACGAGGCTTTTGCCGCGCAGTCGCTGGCGGTCATCAAGCTGCTCGAGATGGATCCGTCGCGTGTCAATGTGAATGGCGGAGCGATTGCACTGGGTCATCCCCTGGGTTGCACAGGCGCGAAGCTGACCGCCACAATCCTGCGCGAATTGAAGAGACGCAACGGAAAGTATGGGTTGGTAACGATGTGCGTCGGTGGTGGAATGGGCGCGGCGGCAATTTGCGGCT
>JAJZDO010000810.1 GCA_021805955.1 Acidobacteriota bacterium | reverse complement strand
GTCGTCTATCAGGAATTCGCTGTAGTTTCCCTGCACCGTCAAAATACCTTCCGCATACATGCGGTTCAGTTCGACCATGGTATGCGCGACGTTTTCCAGAAAATAACGGTCATGGCTCACCGCGACATACGCAAACGGCGCGTTGCGCAATAGCTTCTCCAGCCATTCGATCCCGGCGAGATCCAGGTGGTTCGTTGGCTCGTCGAGCAAAAGGACATCGGGCTGCTGGACCAGGGCCTCGGCAATCGCGAGCCGTTTGCGCCATCCTCCGGAAAGTGTCGCTGCCCTCACCTCGAAGTCTTCGAAACCTGCGCGCCCCAGGGTTTCCTGAAGCCGCGCCTCTCGTTCCGCCTGGGGCGCATGGATGCCGCTCAACGCCCGCTCCAACACCGAGCGGATCGTATCCTCGTCGCCAAATTCTGAATTCTGCGCGATGTATCCGACACGCGCCAGCTTACGCCGCGAGACTTCGCCCGCGTCTGGCTCGATGTTTCCCGCAAGAATTTCCAGCAGCGTGGATTTGCCGGAACCATTCGGCCCGACGACGCCAATCTGGTCGCCTTCAGAAACAGTAAAGGCGATGTTGTCGAACAGCGGCGTGGCTCCGTACGCCTTGTGGAGAGATTGTCCATTCAGAATTGGGGGCAAGCGTGCGGTACATCCTTGATCTGTAGAGTGAGTCTCGGCGGTCTTGTTCAAGGATATCAGTCAGCGCGATTAGAATTTTCCGGCGAGGATTCGTTTCCGTTGCTGCGGCGGGAAGCGCTCAATCGCATATCGCAAAGTAGTTCTCGATAGAGAGGCGTAATGCTGCGATAGAAATTCAAGCAGCGCGGCCTGCGACACTTTGCCAGCTTCACGTAACGCCCATCCAACGGCTTTCTGGATCAGATCGTGCGGGTCGGAGAGCAGGATCTTTGCAACTCGCAATGTGTCTGCGGTTTCACCATTCCGGATCAGGGTCAGCGTCGAGATAATGGCAATGCGACGCTCCCACACCGACCGCGATCTTGCGAGCGTAACCAGCAAGCGCCGCGGCTGCGTCTTCAGATGCTCGCCAAGAATGTACGGGGCCGACGTATCCACCAGGTCCCAGTTGTTGATATTCCGCGTATGCTGCAAATAAAATTCGACGATTGTCTTGCGATCCGCGTCCGCAGCGCGCTCATATTGGGCGACTAAGATTTCCAGACCGGCAAATCGATGTTCGTGCGTGGGGGAAGCCAGCAGGAGCGCAAGATCGCGCAAGGCAAGAGTCTGATATCGAAGCGCCACTTTTCGCTGCAGTGGTACGGCAATGCCAAGAAATTTGTCGCCTTCCCCATATTCGCCTGGTCCCGTTTTGAAATACTTCGCAACGGCGGCAGCTTTTGCCGGATCGGCCAATGCCCCCAGTTCGCGCAGAAGTTGTGAGCGAGTCAGAGCTGCGGGATTTTCTTTTGGATGGATGTGGGACTTCATAGGAGTCTCAAGAGGCGCGTTGCGCGAAGCTCCCGTCATCGCACCCAGATCAAATACACCGCCAACCCAATACCGGCAGCGCTCAGCAGGAGCGCCAGCGTGACTGCGGTCTTGGACGGGCGCCCCACGGCCCAGGTGCCAGTTCGCAATTCTCTCACTTCGCGAATGTGCGTCAGAGCTGCACTGACGTTCACAATCACCCCAACCACGACCAGGCCCGTGCCCAGCCAAAGCGAAGGGCTGGTAGCGTGACTCGACACTTGAGAGGGCGGAGAGTTTCTCATGCTTAGCTCGCGCAGAAACAATCCAAAGCGGGCCACCACAAAGCCAAAGCCCATCAGCGCCAGGCCGGTGCGAATCCACGCTAGAAATGTTCGCTCCGCGGCGAAATACACCCGCGGATCACGCTCTTTGGGAGCTTCGTTGTTACGGTTCTGTTCGCTGCTCATAGTGTCCAGGCTAGGAATCTAAGAACGCGACCGACTTGATGCCCGCCAACTCAAACCGCTTCCGGCAGCGAATGTTCTGGCACGCCACCTGGTCCTCGCGCAGCACCATGTAGGACTGTGCCTTGGCGAAGCGGGCGCGATCACGTTCATCGGCGCGCGGCGGCAGGCTGTTCTTCTTGCGCCGCACCAGCCAATTGAGCTGATACTCCGCAGCCTGCCGACAATGTGGGCAGGTGAGTGTGTGGGGGCGCTGCTCGGGTTTTTCGTTATAAAAATCGCGTTCTTCCATGCCGTGCCCTCCTGTGGCAGCTTCCAGTATGGCACTCCGGTCGCAAGAACCGCGAATCTGCCAGGCGATTTTCTGCGGCTATCTGGTTTCGTTTCGTCGTACACTCCGCATAAATGTTCTTTCGAGGATGGTTATGCCCATAAATCCTGTGCTCGATCCAAGTATGGTCACAACGGCCCTGGAGTTACCTGGCTTCCGTATCGTGCGGAACTGTGGCGTGGTGCGCGGCATCGTAGTGCGTTCGCGCTCGATCTTTGGAACCATCGGCGCCGGTTTGCAGACGCTGGCTGGCGGCAACATATCGCTGTATTCCAATCTGTGCGAGAAAACCCGCGAGGATGCGTTCGAATTGATGATGCAGCACGCGGTGCAGCATGGCGCCAACGCCATCGTCTGCGCCCGCTACGACGCCAACGACATTCAGCAGGGAGTGACAGAAGTGCTGGCCTATGGCACCGCAGTGGTGGTGGAAAAAATTTGAGGTTTTGGTTGCATTCCGGGAACAATTCCTGATTCATGTCCGGTGGAAACTGCCGCTTCCCGCGTAGGCGTCGACCACGCCAAAGATCCAAAGCACGCCTGCCACAATCGCGAAGGGAACCATTCCCAGTCCGAAGGTGAGCGCGCCGAAGAAGCCGCCGACCCCCCATACAATCGACATCAGGACAAACAGAATGATTCCCCGCAGAACTCGTCCGTTGTAGATCTGCCCCAGACCACATAGGGCGGCGGACAGCAGCGCGGCGAGCAGCGGACTTTTCCGGCTGATTGTCGAAGGCGGATTGGTTGACTGATTCATACGAAACTCCGTGCAATGGGAAGGTCTCTGGCTAGGACGCGGGCGCGTGCAACGGACGCGATTTCTTTAACGCACAGTTGGTGGAATCAGCCGCCCCGTTTGCAGTGCATACAGGCTGCTTTTCCGAATGCGATTCACATGCTTTCAACAGGACTCGTCGATGTCCCGCCGCGTATTTGCAACAAGTAGACGAACCCGGTGCAAGTCTACTTCGAAATGGAGTGAATTTCACCGAATATTCGCTGTTTACACAAAGCTCTTCGATTCGTACTCTAGGCGAGCGTTGCTGGAAACAACAACGCGCCTCTTTCGCCTATTTTGATTCATAAAACTTAAGCTGAAACGGAAGGCCGGGCGCATACGCGACGGGCCAAGCCGACAACCGCCAACTCACTTGCAGCTTGCAAGAGTATGGTTCTGTCGGGTTTGGATGCTGGCGCGACAGGCAACGATGCGTCTGTTCTCCCGTTTCTCCGCAGTCCGGCTGCTGACAGCTGAACGGCTTCGGGTGCAACAGGAGGGCCGCGTCTCGTTCTTTTCGCGAGCGTGGTCTTGGCGCCCATGAGACGTGCTGTGTCGTTTTGGCAGCGGGCTGCGGCCGAACCACCTTCTTCCCATTACGGAACGCGGTGTTGTGCTTGCAGGGAGAATGAATGCGTCCAAAAAAAGTAATCTTATGCGTCGATGACAACGATCAGGTTTTATCAGTGCGCAAGTTTGTTTTGGAGACCCGTGGTTATCGCGTGTTGACAGCGAAGAATGCCGAAGAAGCAGTCGAATTGTACGATCATGGCCGCGTCGATCTGGTGATTAGCGATCTGGTCATGCCACATTGCAACGGCAATGATTTGATCCAGCAACTGAAGGAAATTGCGCCGTGGGTACCGGCGGTGTTGGTGAGCGGCAGCATCAAGCAGTTCGATCCGACCAGTCGCGCAGACGCTTTTCTGCCCAAAGGCTCCTGCTCGCCGCAGGAATTGCTGGAGCGCGTTCGGGTTCTTCTGGTCCGCAAGCGTGGTCCGAAGAAGATGATTGCGTCCCCGCCTGCACTCGAAGCCCATACCGCTGCGGCACAAGGGGTTGCGTAACGGAAGTTCGGATTCCGCGGAGTGTTACCGCCGGTCAGTCCAACCGGTACAATGGAACAGAATGCAGCCCGTCATTGTCGCCGAGCAACTCGGCAAGATATATCGCGCAGGTAAAGTCGATGTCTATGCTCTCCGATCCGTTTCCTTTTCAGTGGCACCGGGAGAGTTTGTCAGCATCGTCGGACCTTCTGGAAGCGGAAAGTCCACCCTGTTTTACAGTATTGGCGGGTTGACCCAGCCATCCTCAGGCCGCCTCCTCATTGATGGCGTCGATTTCGCTACATTGAGCGATGCCGAACGGACCCGGCTGCGCAAACATAAAATCGGTTTCGTCTTCCAGAAATTCAACCTGCTGCCCACGTTGAGCGCCATGGACAATATTCTGTTGGCGCACGAAATCGCCTCCGGCAAGAAGAAGGTGGACAAGGAATATTTCGATCACCTCACGGAGCTTCTGGGCGTTCGCGATCGCTTGCATCATCGGCCTTCAGAGCTTTCCGGCGGTGAACAGCAGCGGGTGGCGATTGCCCGCGCTCTCATCGCGCGTCCAGCCATCGTGCTGGCCGATGAGCCTACCGGAAATCTCGATTCCAAGAATTCTGACGCCGTGCTGGCCGTCCTGCGACGTTCCAATCGGGAACTGAAGCAGACCGTGATGATGATTACGCACAATTCCGAGGCAGCTGCCATTGGCGACCGCATTCTGCACATGCGCGACGGCGAACTCTTGGACGCCGAGACCCACGCGGCCCTGGAAGCCGATGGCCGCGCGGATATCGCCCTCTGACGGATTCGGGCAGGGAAGCAGATTGCGCGTGCGTTGACCCGCCACGCTACATGTCGATATACTTCAATCCAGTAAGGGCGGGAGTAGCTCAGTGGTAGAGCGCGACCTTGCCAAGGTCGAAGTCGCGGGTTCGACCCCCGTCTCCCGCTCCAGCGGTGTGTCGCTGCCAGCCTTCCCAAC
>JAJZDO010000715.1 GCA_021805955.1 Acidobacteriota bacterium | reverse complement strand
AGGCGGCGCATCTGGCGCGTGTCCTCCGCGCGCAGATTGGCCAGGAGTTCGATATTGTGGCCGGAAACACTGTGCGCCGCGGGGTTATCGAGCAAGTCAGCCCGGATGCGGTGGAATTTTCTCTGCATGAAGAAGTGGAAGCGGAGGATTCTCTTCCGCTGGTCGTGGCGTTGAGCATCGTTCGCTTCGAGCGGATGGAGTGGGCACTGGAAAAGCTGACCGAGCTTGGAGTCGCCCGAATTATTCCTCTTGCTGCGCAGCGTAGCGAAAAGCATTTGGTGCAGGCGGCGGCGAAGCGCAGCGAGCGCTGGAGAAAAATTGCTCGTGAGTCGGCGCAACAATCGCGTCGCAGTACCATCCCGGAAATCTGTGATCCGATGTCAGTCCAGCAATGCATCGCAGAGATGCCGGATGCGATACGGCTTCTTTTGTCGGAGCAGGAGCATACTCAGTCGCTATGGGAATCTCTGATGACAATAGGGGCCCAGTCCTCTCGGATGGGAACAATTTGTGCTGCCATCGGACCAGAAGGCGGATGGACTCCGCCGGAACTTTCAGGCTTCGCGGAATCGGGCTGGCGATCGGTGAGCCTGGGGCCACACATCCTGCGCACGGAAACCGCTGCGATCACCGTGGCGGGGGTGGTAAGTGCGTGGTGGATGGGTGCGTGAACAAGCTCGCATCCGCGGACTGGCGGTACGCGCTTGAAATCTTCTAGCTGAAGATGTCTTTCATCTTGCCAATGAAACTTCGCGAGGAAGGCGTGTTCTCCACCGTCAGAGTTTCAGCCAACTGACGCATCAGTTCCTTCTGCGGCTTGGTCAGCTTTCTGGGGACCTGCACGACCACCTGAACGATGAGGTCTCCGCGGCCGTGGTCGTTCAAATAGGGAACACCTTTGTTACGGAGCCGGAATTCCGTGCCGCTCTGTGTTCCTTCTGGAATTTTCAGCTTGGTCTCGCCTTCCAGAGTGGGAATCGTCAGTTCAGCGCCCAACGTTGCCTGGGGAAAAGAAATCGGCAGCGCGTAGTGCAGGTTGTTGCCTTCGCGCTCGAGAAACGGATGCGGCTCGACGGTAATCACCACATATAAATCCCCCGACGGCCCAGCGTACCGGCCAGCGTCCCCTTCACCCTGATAACGAATCCGCATGCGATCTTCAATGCCGGCGGGAACCGTAACGTTGATGGTGTGTTCGGCGGACTGACGGCCTTCCCCTTTGCATTTCTGACAGGGATGCGTGACCAGGCTGCCGGTTCCTCCGCAGACGGGGCAGGTGCGAGCGACTGAGAAAAATCCCTGCTGAAAACGTACCTGGCCGCGGCCGGCGCATTGCTGGCAGACGGTCGGGCCGTGTCCTGGCTCGGCGCCGCTGCCCAGGCATACCGCGCAGTTCTCCATGCGGCGAATATGGATTTCGCTTTGCTTGCCGAAGACGGCTTCTTCAAATGTCAGGGTCAGCTCATACTGCAGATCGCGGCCCCGCTGCGCGCGGGAGGAGCGACGGCCGCCGCCGCCCATATTGAACATCTCTCCGAAGAGGTCGCCGAAGATGTCGCCCAGGTCGGGCATACCCGCGAATCCGCCGGCATCCCCGGCGCCGTTGCTGACACCGGCATGGCCGAAACGGTCGTAGGCGGCACGTTTGTCGGGATCGGAGAGCACCTGATACGCCTCGCTTGCCTGCTTGAATTTTTCTTCCGCGCCAGGGTCGTCCGGATTTCTGTCCGGATGATGTTGCATGGCGAGCTTGCGGTAGGCGCTCTTCAGCTCCTGGTCGGAGGCTGTGCGCTCAACACCCAGAACTTCGTAATAGTCGGCTTTGTTCACGCGGGCAGTTGGACTCATGCTGTTTTCTGTTTAGGATTGGTGGCGACTCGCACTAAAGCTGGGCGAAGGAGCCGGTCGCGCAGTGTGTAGCCGCGGCGAACTTCCTCCATCACCTGATGGTCGGGAAGGTCCTCGCGCTCCACCATTTCGATGGCTTCATGCAGACGAGGATCGAATTGTGTTTCCACCGTGGCAACGGGCTGCACTCCCAGCGAGCGAAGGATTTCTCCCATCTGACGTACGATCAGTTCGACGCCGGAGCGCAGCTGCTCGGCGGAACTTTCAGAGCGCAGCGCGAGCTGAAAATTATCCAGCACCGGCAGAATTTGCTCCACGGTATTGATCAGGGCATAATCGCGGTACTCGGCGCGCTCGCGGGCTTCCCGCTTCCGATAATTGTCGAACTCCGCCTGCAACCTCGCCAGCCGATCGAAAAGCTGGTCCCGTTCCGACTGCAAACGGTCGATGTCGGCCTGTGCCGCGGCCGCCAGGTCGATGGATTCAAGGGGCGCAGCGGCGCTCTCGATAGGCTCGACTTCTTGGGTCGCCGTGGACGGTTCCTTCTCGTTCTTGATGTGGTTCGTTGTATTGATTGTCTTCAACGCTTCGTCGTGTCGCATAATTTTTCTTTTTGCCAATCCATGGAATGTTGCGCGGGCGGATCGTCTTTCAGGATCGCTGCAGCTCTCACTACTTTGAACAGATGCGGCCGCAGGGTCATAGGCGTCAATTTGCGCATGGCCGATTCGTTGCGTTGACTTTCCGCGAGCCGGCTGCTTCTATTGTAACCAGTTGACGGAAAGAGGGTGGGATGATTCTCGACAGGCACTGCAATTGACGATGGATTCTCCGAAAAAAGCTTGCACTGCAAGCTGTTACGGCTGTGTTGCCCATCGTCCAAAAAGGTCGGCGATGTAGATCACAGTGCCGATGGCGCTGGCATATTGGATGCGGGTGGGACCAATCACCGCGACCGTGCCCAGATGCTCCGCGCCGCGCCGGGCAGGAGCGGCAATCAGGACCAGGTCTCGCATCTCCGGGATGGCTTCCTCCAGACCGACGACCACGCGGACAGATGGTTGCTTGCTGTCGACATATGCGTTCAACAGATCGATGATGCGCTGTTTCTCCTCAAGCGCGAGGAAAATTTCTCGCAGGTGTCGCCGGTCAGCTTCATTCACCATCAGGTTGGCGACGCCATCCATGAAGATGGATTTTTCCTGAGCATTGCGGTCGGCCATGGGACCCATGGCGCCTTTCGCCCAAAGTTCGAGCGAACAAAGGACCTGGTTGTACTCATTGCGCTCGCGGTCCATGCGACGGGTCAGTTCCCGGCGAATGCGTTCCAGTCCCCAGCCGTGAAAATTCTGGTTCAGGTAATTCGCCGCTGTTTCCAGTTCTCCTGGAGTCAGGTCGTGCTCCAGCGTCAGCAGGCGGTCGCGCACCACGCCCGCGGTCGTCACCAGTACAGTGAGCACGCGGGCAACGCCGAGGCGGGTGAAGTGAACATGTTCCAAAAGCTCCCAGTCCGCAGCGGCCGCGGTAACGCCCAGGCCCACGCCGACTCCGCCGGAGAGCAGGGCCAGGATATGCGAGGTGCGCGCGAAAAAGTCGGTCGCGTTGGCCACGCCGGTAAAGCTCTCTTCAATTTGTTCCTGGGTCGGCTGGGGCAGCGCCTGACGCGGAGAGGACTTGCGGCGGAGAAGCTGTTCGACGTAATAACGAAATGCCTGCGCGGTGGGGATTCTGCCGGCGGAGGTGTGCGGCTGCTCCAGAAATCCGGCTTCGGACAGGTCCGCCATCACGTTGCGCACCGTGGCCGCGCTCATGCCCTCGCGATTCTGCTGCCGCGCGATGGACTGCGATGCCACCGGCTCGCCGTTGGCAATATAGTTTTCGACAATGGCGGTGAGCACCAGTTCTTTGCGCGGACCCATGGGAGCGTCCATCGCCTGGCCCGGCCGATTGTCCGTCGAAAGGTTGGGGGACCGGTTCACTTCCATACTGCGACTGTAGGAACTCGCAGGCGCGAAGTCAAGCTGCGAATTGAACCGCACCCTTGTTAAACGGTCTGCTGGATAGCTTCCGGAAGAAGTTTGAGCGTTGCGAGTTCCGATACCAGCTTGACCGTTTCGACACTCACCGTGACCACCTGGCCGATCAACCGCACAATGTATTCTGGGTCGTCTTCGCGGTTGGGGTCATTCACAATGCCGGAGCGTGCATCGGTGGAAACGCGGTACTGGTCCACCAGCCAGGTGGGGCGTTGTAGAGGTTTGTCAGAATGCGCTTGCTCAGTTCCTCTGGTGTCTGTTGGATTCAGCCATGCATCGCGCTTTCCCTGACCGTTTCAGGGGGCCTCTATAGAACGACAATCGCGCCCAGCCTGCGTCGCAGTATGGCTCGCAGGAGTTCGATTCTGGGAGGCGCTGTTTTAGGCAGGAGTATGTCCGTGAATGTGTCGTTGCCAGCGAAGTCTATGCCTGCGTCACCGTCTATGCTGGTTTTGAAAGACATATTTCGCTTGCCGCTCTCTGGCGAAACTTCATAGTGCATCACCACAAGACTGATGTTATTTTGTGGCCTGTTGAGTACGGATTTTGTTCTGAGACGGGTGGTTAGTTCGATATTACGGAGCAATTCATCCTGAATGATCCAGACCGTACGTCCACCCCATTCCTTCGCGAGCGCGGTCTTGGCGAAAAGCTGCGTCACCATGCGTCCCCATACTTGACGCTTATTAATGCCCGGGCTGGTGTGGTCGCTGTTAAGAATGGCATTGCGGAATGCGCTCCGCATATCGGTATTGTTCTCAGTATCCGATCCACTCGTGCTGGCTGTCATAACTTCCAAAATGTACGGTGCGTTGATGTCGGGCAGGAGGATGGGAACAGTTGCCGGATTTCTCACGCCTCTAGCGTAGTAGCCGCTTTTCTTGGCGGCGTCAGTCAGGCCTTTAATCTCTGACGCGATCTGCTCGGTCGTAAGCCCCAGATCCTCCAAAACGCTTTCAAGCGTCTTTTCAGCCAATGGCGCGGCAATATAGTCGAAATGGTAGTTTATATCCGCGTCCTCTATGCGCTGCTTCAAAGCAACTTCCGACCATAGGCCCATTCTGATGCCTTGAGGAAGCCCCGCGCTTATCAGAAGATCGCGTTCGTATCCCTGCAAGGCGTGATTGATGGGGGGCAGTCCCTCCCCAGCAAAACGAACAGCTAAAAGACGA
>JAJZDO010000142.1 GCA_021805955.1 Acidobacteriota bacterium | reverse complement strand
CGGCGAATAGTCCGAGAGCCGGTCGTCATAGCGGCGGTCGCCGATGGTCGAAGCCATCTCCGGGGAATGCTTCAACTGGTCCTGCCAGTAGTCGTTGAAAATCTGGTTCAACACGGCCGTGCGCTCTTCCAGCGATTGCGGCGCCTGCGGCTGCTGCTGGTGCTGGGATTGTGAAAAGGTGGGACGCGGCGGCGGAGGCGCGAGGTCCTGAGGCTTGAACGTCTGCGCGGTGAGCGAGGCGGGAAATGAGATTGCCGTGCCGATCACGGACAGCAGGAACACGCGGGCCAGCGAAACAAACGATGCACAGTTTTCGGAAGCAACCATGGCATGAGTGTAAATGCCAAGGCGAGCGCAAGAAAAACGCAGTTCATTTTTGGGCACGGGACAGCGGATTGAGAGTAAGCGCAATACATGCCACAATGCCGGTCATCCCGAGATTGCCACGGCGGCCGAAGGACATGTGTATGCCAGAGCAATGCAAATGCCGAGGTCCTTCGCTACGCTCAGGATGACGAATCTTATTCGATGACAATATCTGCAAAATTCGGCGTAAGGAACGCAGATCCCTCGACTCCATCCTTGCCGCCGCCGGTACTTCGCTCGGGATGACACGTCTGCTTGAAAGAGATTGTGCATGCACCAACGAGAACGGCCCCGCCGCAGCGGGACCGTTTCACTTTCGCGGAAGACCGGGCGAAATTACGCGTTGGTTTTGGCGCAAATCTGGTCGAAGGCCTGGGTCAGGTATTGCGCGATCTGGGGGGCTGCGGAGCTTTCTATCACGGAGCGCTGCATGAGAAACTCCAGCTTGCCGTCGCGAAAAATCGCGATCGCCGGCGAACTTGGAGGATTGCCCGCCAGGTGGGCGCGTACCTTGTCGGTAGCTTCGCGGTCCTGGCCGGCGAAGACCGTGATCTTCTGGTCGGGCAGCGTGGCGTGCTGCAGGGCCATCCGCACGCCGGGGCGCATTTTGCCTGCCGCGCAGCCGCAGATGGAGTTGACGACGACCATTGTGGTGCCGGGTTTGGCGAGCGCCTGCTCGACTTCATTGGCGGTGCGCACTTCCTGAATCCCCGCGCGCGTGAGTTCCTCGCGCATCGGAATCACCATAATCTCTGGATACATTTGTTTGTTCCTTCCCTGCCTCAACCGGCAAACATGAGTATACCGTGGTGAGGCGGTGGATGCAGCCTGGCGCCTTAGTGTGGTGGTAGTTCATTCGTGTATTCAAGGATTTACGAGTGCAACCGCCTGCGCATTGCCGTGTGTAGGGTCTCCGTGTATCCTCGGCGAAAGTTTTTCAGTCCGCTTGACGCGTATTGAAATTCGAGGAATGGACACAGGACGAGAGGACAATTCTGATGAGGCATACCAAAGGATGGGCCGTGTGCGCGGCCCTGCTATTTTTCGGCTCATACATCGGCGCGAACGGGCAGGCGGCGTTCGTGATGAAACCAGGAGACCTGGCCAACAAATATACGCAGACGACCACGCGCCCACCAGAAGGCAAGAATGTGGAAAGCGACAAGAAAGCCCCATCGGGCGGGTTCGACTCCATCCCCTACTTCGAAGGCAGTTTTGAAACGGCAGGATATGGACCGACCGGAGCGCCACAAAACAAGTGGTATTACTCCATGGCCGGCCAGTCACCCAATGAAGGTGAGACGACGCGCTTCCGGTCGCCAGTCATTCCCGTTTCAATTGAATTGTTGGCGGCGGATGGAACGCAGGGATACTATAACGGGCAACCACTCTACTATGACGCCACGCAGTATGTGAGTGCTTTCGTGAAATCGCCTGTCTATCGGAATTCGCGTTATTCCAGCAGCCAGGACCCCACGCAGATCACAGACGCCATCATGAGGGCCGAGTTTCTGGGCCGCAATGGTTCAGACAACGGCAATGGCAACCAGGGCGGCTGGCGCAACTGGCAAGGCGGCGGAAATCAACAACAGGGCGGAGGCCAGCAACAGGGCGATTCAGGCAATTGGCACACGCTGCTTTCTCCTGCGGTCCGCGACAATTATGTGATGAAGATTCCATACGGCTACTACTACTTTGCTCCGAATACAGACGGAAGCTGCTGCTCCTTTATACTGGTGGACTACAACACATTCGGCAATCTGCTGATTCCGCCCACCACACCGGATTCCACGACAGCTGTGGGGAATGCTGAAATAACCGGCGAGATCACGACGAAAGACATCTCCACGTTCCTATTTCCCAACACCTATCTCTATTTCGGAACTCCCGGCAACTGCTGCGTCCTCGGCTTTCACACGTACGACAATGAGGCCGGAACGCCGCAAAACGGCAATCTGCCGCGAAGATACGTGCTGAACTATTCAAGCTGGATTTCACCGGGTATTTTCGCCGGGGGAATTCAGGACGTGACCGCGTTGAGCCATGAGATGGCCGAGACCTTCAACGATCCATTTGTCGCGAGCGATGGAATCCACAACATTACCCCATGGTGGCTGTCGCCCAACGGCAATTGCCAGGACAATCTGGAAGTCGGAGACGTGATCGAGGGGCTTCCCAACGATACATATCCGGTGACGATCGACGGTTTTGCCTATCACCCGCAGAACGAGGCGTTGCTGTCATGGTTTGAATTTCAGTCGCCCTCGCAGGCGATCGACCAAGCGTACAGCTATCCGGACGAGTCTACGCTCACCGCGTTGTCTCCAGTGGAGCCGCTCAACTGCCAGTGACACAAAATGGACTGCATTCGATGAAGGGGCGCTCTACGGAGTGCCCCCGATCTTTTTGAGCCTGTGAGTGGATTTGAAGGCCGTCCTGAGATACCAGTTCGATACTTTGGGACAGTAGCCGCGCCAACATGCCGGAGAAATGATGTACGCTCATTCTCGTGGAGATTCGCGAAAACATCCTACTTGCTCCCTACACGACGTTGCGGATCGGCGGCCCGGCGCGATGGTTCGTGGATGCGACCAATGAGGACGAACTGGCGGAGGCGGTGAGCTTCGCCCGGTCCAAGGGCGCGCCCGTGTTCATCCTGGGCGGAGGCAGCAACCTGCTGGTGGCAGACCGCGGCTTTCCAGGTGTGGTCATCCACGTTTCCAATCGAGGTATCCGCGAAGAGATGGACGGGGTGGCGACGGTTTTTACTGTGGCTGCCGGCGAGGACTGGGACAGCTTCGTCTCGCAGATGGTCGACCGCGACTTTGCCGGGGTGGAATGCCTGGCCGGAATCCCCGGGACGGTGGGCGGAACGCCGGTGCAGAATGTCGGCGCCTACGGACAGGAGGTCGCCTCGACCATCGTGTGCGTTCGCGCGCTCGATCGGACGACGTCGCGCATGGCGGAGTTTTCCAGTGCGCAATGTCAGTTCGGATATCGCCGCAGCTTGTTCAACAGCACGGCGCGGGAGCGCTACATCGTGACCAATGTCAGCTTTCGGCTGCGCCTCCACGGCGCGCCAAGCCTTGCCTACAAGGAACTGGCGGAGGCGTTTGCGGGGCGCCCGAATGCGCCCTCGCTGGCGGAAGTGAGCGAGAAGGTCCGCAGCATTCGCAGCAGCAAAGGAATGCTGCTGGTCGATGGCGACACGGACTGCCGCAGCGCAGGCTCTTTCTTCAAGAATCCGGTGGTTTCGGAATCTCAATTGGCGGACATCTCGGCGCGCGTCACCAAGGAGGCCCATCTGGCGGGACTTCCCGCGGCGGACTCCATTCCGCACTTTGCCGCCGAGCCGGGAACGGTGAAACTGCTTGCCGCATGGCTGGTGGAGCAGGCGGGATTTCCGCGCGGTTTTGCGCTGGGAGAGGCTGGCATCTCGAGTCGGCATACTTTGGCGCTGGTCAATCGCGGCAAGGCAACATCGGCCGAAATGCTGGTGCTGCGCGACCAGATCCGCAAGCGCGTGGTGGCGCAGTTCGGGATACTGCTGGAGCAGGAGCCGGTGTACGTTTCGTGAGGGCGCGGGTGGTGCGCAGAACCCCACAACGGCGTGATTACACAGAGGCAACGTTCAAACCATAGATAGATCAGGGTAAAGGCATGCAAGTGTCTCGCGGTAAACTGCTGGTGTCGAAAGATTTCATCTTTCATCTTTCATCAACTCATCGCCACTTTCGGCGTCGCAGTTTTGTCTGGACTTTTGACCTTTTTCTTATATTCAGTGCTTCATCATTTCAATGCTTTTTTCACTCCCAGACAAGCCAGTCGACTTTTGACAGAAACCCCAGGCTTTCCGATCCAGATAGTTATTGGAATGCTGATTGGATTTGCGCTTGGCAAGCATGCGTATCGTCGCGCGATGCTTTATGTATGGATACTTCCTTTTATGGTTCTATGCTTTGCGGCTTCGTTGATCCCAATAAGAACATCGTTTGCACATTTCTTAGCAGATGGATGTAGCCCTGGAGACAGATGCTTCGATCAATTGTGGTTTACGTTGCCTTGTCTTAGCTCTGTCGCATACAGCTTGGGTGCGGTTGTGGCCCTGAAATGCATCGTCGCACCCCGATTCCTCAGGTCTTCCCTATGCGAGAAAACTGGCGGCAGCGAGCAATTTTAAGCGGCGATTGGCGATGCTAAACATTGACAATCTTGAGCATCAAGTTCAGCATGGACAGTTAGAGGTGTCTTTATGAATGTTTCTCTTACGCCTGAACTGGAAAAGTTTGTCGGCAATAAACTGGAGTCGGGACGGTACAACTCCGCCAGCGAAGTCGTGCGTGAGGCATTAAGGCTTTTGGAAGAGCACGACCAGGCGCGCGGTGCATTGATCGCCGCGTTCAATCATGAACTTGGCCGCCGTCTGGAGTCTCTGGATCGGGGCAAGCACATCGAGCCGAGCGTCGCGCGGCAACGGCTCCGGCGTAAGTCCAATGAGCGAAGAAACTCCAACGCATGAAGCCTTATGTTCTGAGCCTTGAAGCCTTGCTCGATCTGGAGGCGATCTGGGAATACAATGCCAAGGACAACGTGGATGCCGCAGACCGTTGGGTTGCAAAGCTCTTTGGCGCGTTTGAGTCGATTGCGCAAACCCCGGGAATGGGTCATCGACGCGAAGACCTTACGTCCCATT
>JAJZDO010000361.1 GCA_021805955.1 Acidobacteriota bacterium | reverse complement strand
GCCAGGCATTGCAAGGGCACCTGGCGTGGATGCAAGCGGATTGTGGATTAGCAGTTTTATAGAAAATATTTTCATTCACAGGAAAATTTTTCCTAGAAATATTGGTTTGGGGTTGCCGAACTTTCCATTGCTCCTGTACTCTTTTTTTCGGGTCGCCTAAATTTTCCACGGCGCCAAACCTTAATTTTTGCAACCAAAAACCCGTGTTCGCTCATCGCGAGGAAAATCGCCCGCTGCGATGGGTTCGGGGCAAAATCAACAAGCCTGGCTAAACGCCAGGTAAGCAGGCAGGGAAGCACCTACACATGGCGCAGATTTTTGATCGTAGTTCCAATTCGCTGACTCGGATTAGCCTCGTGCTTTTTGGAGTGATTTTGATCGGAGTGGGCGTGACGCTCAACTACCTGCAGCGTTCTCCGTGGGTCACCCGCCAGGGCCAGCGTCCAGAGCAGCCTGTTCCCTTCAGCCATAAGCACCATGTGCAGGGGCTGGGCCTGCAATGCCAGTACTGCCATACGTCGGTGGAGAAATCGAGCTACGCGGGCATTCCGCCCACCAAGACCTGCATGAATTGCCACGCGCAAGTCTGGACCAATGCCGACCTGCTGGGCCCGGTGCGCAATAGTTGGGCGACCGGTCAGTCGGTTGTGTGGACCAAGGTGCACGACCTGCCGGACTACGTGTATTTCGATCACTCCATCCATGTCAACAAGGGCATCGGCTGTTCGACCTGTCATGGCCGCATCGATGAGATGCCGCTGACCTACCAGGCCAACACGCTGCAGATGGAATGGTGTTTGAACTGTCATCGCAACCCAGTCAAGAACCTCCGCCCGACGTCGGAAATCTACCAGATGGCATGGGAAGGTCCGTCGACGCTGCATCCGGTCTGGTGTACGAACCAGCCCACCACTCCCGGCGTTCCGACGGCACAGTTGGTGAATTGCGTTACGCAGAATCCTGACAATGATGCCGCCCAGGTGGCCGCTCTCGACCCACCGGCGAGTCCCCGTACAGGCACAGACTCGCCGGGTTTTGCGGACATGCAATCGTGGTCTTCTTCGGGCGGTGGGTCGGTCGACGCGCAAGTCCCGGTCAATCCGCATTTCGTGAAATTCACGGACCAAAAGTCCCTTGGGAATTATCTGCTGGTGCAATACCATATTCGTCCGCCGCGGCAGCTTACCAGCTGTGACACCTGTCATCGATGATTCGGGATATGCAGGGGCAAGCGCAGCCGGTTCCGGACGCAGCAACGAAAGACAACCGCAAAGGTCAAGATTCGAAGATGGAAAACGAGCGCAAGACCGGTACCCACGAGGCCATGGCAATGGATTCGGTTGAAAAGTCAAAATCCGCCCAATTGATGGAGACGGCGCAAGCGCGTCTGGCAGGCATGTCGGGCAAGCGGTATTGGCGGACGATCGATGAACTGGCGGATACGCCAGATTTCCAGGATGCCTTGCGGCGAGAATTTCCTCAGCATGCCACCGAGTGGGTGGATTCTGTTTCCCGTCGCGGATTTATGAAGTTGATGGGCGCTTCGATCGCCCTGGCTGGTTTGACAGGCTGTACCAAGCAGCCCGATGAGCCCATTTATCCATACGTAAAGCAGCCGGAAGATCTGGTTCTGGGAAAGCCAATGTATTTTGCCACGGCGCATCCTTTTCCCATGGGCTCGGTTCCCCTGCTGGTCAAGAGCGAGGCGTTTCGGCCCATCAAGCTTGAGGGCAATCCGGAACACCCGATGAATCACGGCACCTCGGACGCCTATACCCAGGGAACGCTGCTGGGCATGTACGATCCGGATCGTTCTAAGCGGCCGTTGCATCGCGGCGAAACGCGCGACTACCCCAATTTTCTGGCAGACTTTACCGCCATGCTGGAGGCGAAGAAAGCGAGCGGCGGGCAAGGACTGTATTTCCTGAGCGGTACTGTCGTTTCGCCAACGCTGGCATCGCAGTGGAAGAGTGCCAACGCGAAATATCCGAACGCAAAATGGTTTCAGTACGATCCAGTCAATCGGGACTCGTCTCGGATCGCGTCGAAACAAGCTTTTGGCGATTTCGTCGATTCACAATACAAGCTGGATGTGGCTGACGTAGTGCTTGCGCTGGATGCGGATTTTCTTTCCGGTCTCTGGCATCCGGGATTTCTGAAGCTGGCGGCGGATTTTGCGCAGCGGCGCTCGCTGGAGCCTGGCGTGGAAATGAACCGCATGTACTCGGTCGAAAGCACTCCTTCGACCACGGGATTCAAGGCGGACCATCGACTGCGGATGCGCGCCAGTCAGATGGAAGGTTTTGCGGCGGCCGTCGCGGCGGGAGTTGGGGCAGGTTCGGCCCCCAGTGGCGACGCGTGGACTGAGGAGCAGACGGCGTATTTGAACGCAGTGGTGAAGGACCTGAAGGCGAATGCCGGCAAGTGCGTTGTGATCCCCGGAGAGCAGGCCGCGCCGGGCGTTCATCTGGCCGCGATAGCAATCAATCAGGCTCTGGGCAACGTGGGCAAGACGGTGGTCTATACGGAGACGGTGAATCCGATGCCCACGGTCGAAATCGACGACCTGAAGCAACTGGTTGCGGACTTGAACGCGGACAAGGTGGACTGGCTGGTGATTCTGGACGCTAATCCGGTGTACAGCGCGCCGGCGGATCTGGAATTTGGAAAGGCCATGGGTCATGCAAAGACGGTGGCCCACCTTGGCTTGTATGTCGACGAAACGGCGAATATCGCGGACTGGCACATCAATGCAGCGCACTATCTGGAAAGCTGGTCGGATGTTCGCGCCTACGATGGGACCGTCAGCATCGTGCAGCCGATGATAGACCCCCTATATGGCGGGAAATCCGCGCATCACGTGCTGCAGGCCATGCTGGACAAGCCCGATCTGTCCCCGATGGAGGCCGTGCGTGAAAATTGGGAATCGGTGCTGGATGGCGCAAGCGTGCAAGGCGGCGCAGGCAAGGCGGGCGCGGCTAAGGCAGTGGATGCCGATGCGGGCCTACCGTGGCGGAAAGCTTTGCATGATGGTTGGATTGCCAACACCGCCTTTGCTCCGAAGTCGGTGAGCGCGAAGAATACGCAATCTGCGGCTGCGACCGCCCCCGATGCAAACGCGATGGAAGTCATCTTCCGTCCCGATCCGACCATCTACGACGGCCGTTATTCCAACCTTGGCTGGATGCAGGAACTGCCGAAGCCGATCGTCAATCTCTCCTGGGACAACGCCGCGCTGATGAGCATCCAGACCTTGACTAGACTGAACGCCAGAGAAAGCGACGTCGTCGAAATTGAATATCAAGGCCGAAAGATCAAGGCTTCGGCCCTGGTTGCGCCCGGACACCCGGACCAAAGCATCACGATCTACCTGGGTTATGGACGGCGTAATGCGGGTCGAGTTGGGACTGGCGCTGGATTCGACGCATTTCCGATTCGGCTATCGTCGTCGCCATTGTTTGCGGTGGGCGCGACGGTGAAAAAGACGGGCGAAACCTACGAGTGCGCTTCGACCAAGAGTCACTACATCGACGATCGCGGTACCTTTGCGCGCGAGTATGGCAACGTTGCGGAGGCAAAAGAGGCAAAGCCGGATACAACGCCGCATTCGCTGGAAGGGCGCGAAGCCGAACAGCGCGGGATCATTCGCGTTGCCACGCTGGAGCAGTATAAGCAGAATCCAAGCTTTGCCGCGGCAAATGCAGAATTCAATGCGCCGACGAAAGACACCACGCTGTTTCCGGTATGGGATTACAGCAAGGGCTATCAGTGGGCGTTGTCGATCGACCTGAATTCCTGCGTTGGCTGCAACGCCTGCATTGTCAGTTGCTATGCGGAAAATAATATTGCCGTGGTCGGGAAGCACCAGGTGAAGGTCGGCCGCGATATGCAGTGGATTCGCATCGACACTTATTTTGAAGGCGATTTGAATGCGCCCAAGGCCTACTTTCAGCCTATGACCTGCCAGCAGTGCGAAAACGCGCCTTGCGAGCAAGTTTGTCCGGTGGGCGCAACCGTCCATACTCCGGAAGGCCTGAATGCGATGATCTATAACCGTTGTGTGGGCACCCGCTATTGTTCGAACAATTGCCCGTACAAGGTGCGCCGTTTTAACTGGCTGCTGTTTTCAGACTATGAGACGGAATCTCTGAAGTTGATGCGCAATCCTGAAGTCACGGTTCGCAGCCGCGGTGTGATGGAAAAATGCACCTACTGCGTGCAGCGGATCAGTAAGGCGAAGATACGCGCCGACAAAGAAAACCGTACCGTTCGGGATGGGGAAATTGTCACGGCTTGTCAGGAGGCGTGCCCGACCCATGCGATTACTTTCGGCAACATCAACGACAAAAATAGCCGCGTATCCAGGATTAAAGCGCAAACCCGCAACTATACCGTCCTGGCAGATCTCAACACCCGTCCTCGGACGTCGTACATCGCCGGGGTGGTCAATCCCAGCCCGGACCTGATGGAAAACGTCTGATCGACAAAGCGATGCACAGATAGTTGAAGGCTGACGCAGCAAGGGAAACCTTAGCGAATTGAAGAGGGTCGCACGAAGCATGGCTACAAAAGATATTTCGCCGCAAAATCCGATGATCGACCCGGAGACGGGAGAACAGCGGGTCATTGCGCCTGGGCATACCTTCCGCTCGGTCACAGAGAAGCTGACGCGCATTGTGCTGACGCCGCACACGCCGCTGGGATGGTTCTTCGGCTTTGCGCTGGCGGGCAGCATCGCGATGATGCTTCTGGTGGCAGTGACCTGGCTGTTCCTGAAAGGCACGGGCATCTGGGGCATCACCATGCCGGTCGCCTGGGGCTTCGCGATCATCAACTTCGTCTGGTGGATCGGGATTGGCCACGCCGGAACGCTGATCTCCGCCATTCTTCTTTTGTTCAAACAGAAGTGGCGCAACTCCATCAACCGTTTTGCGGAAGCCATGACGCTGTTTGCCGTGGTCTGCGCCGCCATGTTCCCGGTGATCCATACCGGGCGACCGTGGCTGGCGATTTACTGGCTCTTTCCGTATCCGAACACGATGAACTATTGGCCGCAGTTCCGTTCCCCGCTGATGTGGGACGTATTTGCGGTCTCCACCTATGCGACCATCTCGGTGGTGTTCTGGTATATCGGAATGATCCCCGATCTTGGAACGATGCGAGATCGTGCGAAGTCCAAATTCGGCCGCTTTATCTATGGCCAGATGGCGCTCGGCTGGCGCGGTTCCGCCCGCCACTGGATGCGATATGAAACCGCATCGCTGCTGCTGGCGGGCTTGGCGACGCCGCTGGTCCTTTCCGTGCATACCGTCATCAGCTTTGATTTTGCTGTGGCGATCATGCCGGGCTGGCATACAACAATTTTTCCGCCGTACTTCGTTGCGGGCGCCATTTACTCCGGGTTCGCCATGGTGCTGACGCTGGCGATTCCAATCCGCAAGTTCTATCACCTGGAAGACCTGATTACCCTGCGGCATCTGGACAACTGCGGCAAAGTGATGCTGGCAACCGGGTTTATTGTGGCCTACGGCTACATGACCGACATCGCGTATGCCTGGTATTCGGCGGACAAATGGGAATTCTTTATGGCGTGGAACCGCATCTTCGGGCCCATGGGCTGGTCCTACTGGATTCTCATCTTCTCCAACATCGCGTTCCCGCTAACTACCCTTTGGTCCCGCCGCCTGCGGCAGAATGTGGTGTACCTGTTTATCGTATCCCTGATTGTGAACACGGGAATGTGGTTTGAACGCTTTGTGATTGTCGTGACCAGTTTGACGCGTGATTACCTGCCGTCTTCCTGGGGAACCTATCGTGCCACGCGCTGGGACTACATGACGTTTGTCGGAACGATGGGCCTATTCACAGCCTTGTTCTTCCTGTTTATTCGCTTGTTACCGATGATTCCCATGTCGGAAATCCGCCAGATTTTGCCGGGCGCAAAGATCAATGAAGCAGAGCTTCAGCACAAGGGGGGTGACTGATGCCAGTGCGCGAAGGGATTTACGGATTGCTGGCTGAGTTTGACACGCCGACTGAACTGGTAATGGCGGCCAAGGCTTCCTATGGAGCCGGGTACCGGCGCATGGACTGCTACACGCCGTATCCGGTGGAAGAGGCCGCAGAAGCCATGGGCTTCGATGAGCCGAAGGAGAAGGGTGTGTCTCGGGTATGCCTTCTGGGAGGCATCCTAGGCGGACTGGCCATGTTTACGCTGGAATCGTGGGTTTCCATTTGGGCCTATCCGCTCAACATTGCCGGGCGCGGCAAGTTTTCCTGGGTGGCCTTTATCATCCCAGCCTACGAATGGACAATTCTATGGGCGGGGCTTTGCGCGGGTTTCGGCATGTTGGCACTGAATCGGTTGCCTGCGCCGTACCATCCCCTCTTCAATGCTCCGAATTTTCGCAACGGCGCAACTTCCGACAAATTTTTCCTTTGCCTGGAGGCCGACGATCCACGGTTTTCCGTGACGGACACACGTTCCCTGCTGGAGTCGCTGCACCCGGTCTCCGTCATCGAAGTGGAGCATTAAATTCATGCCAATGCATTCGACAAATTCGCTTTTCCGCTGGACACTCGCCGCTGCCACGCTCGCCGTGCTGATGCCGGTTTCCGGATGCCGGCAGGACATGCAGAACCAGCCCAAAATGATTCCGCAGCGCGAGTCGAGTTTTTTTGCCAGTGGCCGCTCTGTACGGCCGCAGGTGCTGGGCTCGGTAGCACGCGGCCAGCTCGACGCCGATACGTATTTCTATACCGGCATGATCGATAAAAAAGAGCAAGACGCGATGCCGTTCCCGGTCACAATGACAGTGCTCAAGCGCGGTCAGGAGCGTTTTGATATCTATTGCACGCCTTGCCATTCTCGTGTCGGAAATGGCCGGGGGATGATCGTGGAGCGCGGCTACAAGCCGGCAGGAAACTTCCAGGCCGCTATCATCCGCAGCAAACCGTTGAGCCATTATTTTCGTGTGATGACGAGTGGATACGGCGCCATGCCGGATTATGCGGCGCAGTTGACCCCTCAAGATCGATGGGCGATAGCGGCTTACATTCGAGCGTTGCAGCTAAGTCAAAATGCCACACTGGAAGACGTTCCTCCAGGGACGAACATTCAGACGCTGGCCGAGGTCTCGCAGCAGATGGGATATTCGCCCAACTTTCCCGATGAATGGACGGTTCCGGAGTTGACGAACGTGCCCAGCGCGTCGGACATGAAGTCGGACATCGACGCAGGAAAAAAGATGCCCGCGAAAACACAAAACGCACCCAAGAACAACTCCTCGATCAAGGGAGCAAGGTAGACGGTGACGGACTCAAGCATGGAACACGAAACCCACGCATATCAGCTACCCGCAGACCTCAGCGCTCCGCCAGCGGTGTTGCGCTGGCGTCTTCGCGCCATCTCCATCGCAGCGGTTTTTGCAGTGCTGGCAGTGGTCGACCTTTTGATCAGTCATAGCTTCGACTACGTGTTGCGCGGATGGCTGATGGGAGTAATGATTTGCCTGAGCTTTTGTCTCGGCGGCCTCGCGCTATTGATGGTGCAATGGGTGACCGGCGGAAAATGGGGACTCCTGATTCGTCGTCCGCTGGAGGCGATGAGTCGAACTTTGCCGCTGGTATTTCTGATGTTTCTGCCGATCGCGATATTTGCCAAGCGCTTGTACATCTGGGCGCGGGTGACTGATCCGCAGGCAGCGTTGCACGCCGGCATTATAGATGCCATGCAAGCGCATGCCATCGAATATAAGCGACCGTATCTAAACCTGGAAGGTTTCTGGATTCGCGGGTTTGCATACTTCATCATCTTCGGAATCTTTGTTTATTTTCTGAATCGCTGGTCGCTGCAGCGCGATATGGACATGAACCATGGCAACTGGTTCTGGCAGAAGCGTTTTGAAAATCTCAGCGGTCCCGGCCTGGTCATCTATTCGCTGGTATTGACCGGCATGTGTGTGGATTGGGTCATGTCGCTCGATCCCACCTGGTTTTCGTCGATGTACGGATTCATGTTCATCGTTTCGCAGGGATATGCGGCGTTAGCTCTCGCGGTCCTGATGGTGCTGGCTTTGTCGCAGTATGAGCCACTCAACGCCATCTTCCGCGTGCGGGAACAACACGATCTCGGCAAATTGCTGTTTGCATTTGTCATGTTGAACATCTACATGGCGTTTTCGCAGTACCTGATCATCTGGTCCGGCAATCTCCCCAACGAAATTCGCTGGTATATGGATCGGATCACCGGCGGATGGGGACCGATCGCGGGACTGGACTTCCTTTTCCACTGGGTGCTTCCCTTCTTTCTGCTGTTGTCGCGCGACCTGAAGCGCAATAAGCGGAGGCTGGCCACGGTTTGCTGCATCATGCTGTTTGCGCGCTTCTGGGATACGTGGTGGTTGATTGCCCCGAACTTCCCTCAAGATCGCCGCAATCTCCATTTCAGCTTTGGCATGTTGCAATACATTTTTGTCCCCGCGGCGATGGTCGGGCTATGGATGGCCTATTACTTCACGACCTTGCGGACGCGCGGTTTGGTGGCATTGAACGATCCGCATCTGCCTGAAATTCTGGAGCCTGAACATGCCCACGCATAGACCCAACGATCCACACGATCGCAACAAACCGGACTCGCCGGACGATTTTATGACGCTGCATCAGGAGGGCGATTCGGAAAGCAAGAAGGTCGGATACGAGCTGTCGGACGCCAACATCGCCGATATTGCCGGATTTCTGGTGGTGATGGCCGCTTCCATTGCGGTGGTGTTTGTCCTCGCCTTCGGGATCGGGAAATTGATCTATTCCGGGTTGAACCGCGAGGACGGCCCGCCGAATAAGTGGAGTCGGATGGCAGGCGTGAAGCCGGGCAACATGCAATCGAACCCGCAGATTGAGCAGCAGCAGTTGCAGCAACTGGTGAAGAGATTTCCGACTCCTCGGCTGCAGGCGGACGATGGCAATATCGATGTCGCCGACATGCATGCCCGCGAGGACATGCTGCTGCAGCACTACACCTGGGCGGACGAACAAAAGCAAACGGTCAGAATTCCGATTGAACGCGCCATGCAGATCCTTGCCCAGAAGGGGCTTGCAGTGGAGAGCCAGCAAGGTCCGCAGGAGCGGGCAATGTTTGGAGACGGCCAAAAAACTGTACCAGCTCCGCTGACGAATGGGTTCGCGCGCACCGGACCCGAATTGCAAATGATCGAGGCACGAGACCAGCGCTTGGGAATTGGGCCGTATTCCGAAATCCATGCGGAGCATCCGGTCCACTAGGATTGATGAGAACAGTTCCAACAATTCGATTCCACTTCGCGGCGTCCCGGGCGTGGAAGGCGGTCTTGTGTGCCTGCCTGATGGCTGCATTCGCACCCGCGATCGCCCCTGCCCAGGTGGCTCCGATTGGCGAAAAGTCCATGGGGGACCCAGCCCAGACGAAGTTGCCGCAAGTTCTGCAGAAAACCACGATTCAGCAGAATCTCGATCAGCCTCTTCCGCTGAATGCAGAGTTTCGCGATGAGACCGGCCGCACGGTTCATCTGGGCGACTATTTCGGCAAGCGTCCAGCGATCCTGGCCTTGGTCTATTACCGTTGCAACATGCTTTGTCCTGAGGAATTGAACGGACTTGTAGGCGCTCTGGAAATGCTAAAGTTCACGCCGGGGAAAGACTTCGACGTGATCGTGGCCAGCTTTGACCCCAGTGATACGCCGGCGGAAGCGGCCTCGCAGAAAGCGCTGTACGTAAAACGCTACGGCCGGCCGGACACGGCGAATGGCTGGCATTTCCTTACCGGTCCGCAATCCTCCATCACCGCGCTGACCAAGGCTGTGGGTTTTGGGTATGTCAGCGTGCCCGGGCCAGATGGAAAAATCAATCAGTATGCCCATCCCAGCTCCATCGAATTGATCACGACCGAGGGCATGATTTCGCAATACTACCTGGGTGTCGAGTATTCCGCTCGCGATATGCGAGCCGGGCTGGTGGAAGCCTCGCATGGCCAGATCGGAACTCCGGTGGATTTGATCTACACCTATTGCTACCACTACGACCCGCACATGGCGAAAAACAGCATGATTGTGGTGCGCATCGTGCAATTGGGTTGCGTGTTGACGGTGCTGGCATTAGGAGCATTTATTTTGATTTCGCTGCGGCAGGAAGCTATGCAGGGTGGCAACGCGGCAGCTACGAAAAGGGCGAACGGGTAAAACATACATGTCGCACATCAGTCCTGTACTTTGGCAGTTTTTAGTGAATTGGCTCAAGAACTCTGCAATTTTCCCGCCGGAGGCCTCCACGATCGCTCCGTACGCGGATGCATTGTATTTTGCGTTGGTTGGAATGACGATCACAGGTCTGGTGCTGGTGATGACCATGGTCCTGGTCTTTTCTCTGCGCTATCGCCAAGGGCGGCATCCGGAGGCGGTCCAGATTGAGGGCTCGACGCTGCTGGAGGCGACCTGGACGCTCATCCCGCTGGGGATTTTTCTGGTGTTTTTCGTATGGGGCGCGCTGCTCTATTTCCGCGTGTTCAATCCTCCGCCGAATTCCATGAATGTCTACGTGGTGGGCAAGCAGTGGATGTGGAAGGTCGAACATCCCGGTGGACAGCATGAAATCAATGCGCTGCATATTCCGGAAGGCGTGCCGATCCAGGTGACATTGATCTCGCAGGATGTGTTCCACGGCTTCTCCATCCCAGCGTTTCGCGTGAAGCGCGAAGCTATTCCCGGACGCTACACGACGGTATATTTTGAAGCGACCAAGCCGGGAAAATATCATTTGTTCTGTACGCAGTATTGCGGTACCGACCATTCCAGTATGATCGGATGGATCTATGTGATGACGCCCGAAAAATATAGCGAATGGGAAGCTGGGAATACCAGTGGCTCTTCGCTGGCACAGAACGGTGAGCGTCTCTTTGCCAGCGTGGGCTGCAACGCATGTCACAACGGCACCGCTTCGGCCCGCGGCCCGAACCTCGCCAATGTGTATAACACGCGGATTCGTTTGACGGACGGCTCCACCGCGATTGCGAACGAGGCCTATCTTCGCGAAGCAATTCTGAATCCCTCCACCCATGTGCCCGCCGGTTATGCGCCGATCATGCCCACGTACCAGGGGCAAATCAGCGAAGACGGGCTGATCGATCTGGTGGAATACATCAAGAGCCTGGATTCCAACTACCGTATCCAGCAGACATTGAATAAATCTCAGATATCCTCTGCGCAATCTTCAACTGAAGGAAAGACGGTCCCAGCACAAGGAGCAGCAAAGCCATGAGCACCATCGTATCGCTACCCGACCAGTCGACAGCGAAGCTGCCAGCGAAAAGCTATCTCAATCAGGAGTACGGGCTGAAGAGTTGGCTGCTGACGGGCGATCATAAACGGATCGCGATGCTATATCTGTTTTCGATCACGTTCTTCTTCGTGATCGGCGGTTTACTTGCGGGCTTGATTCGGCTGGAGCTATTGACGCCGCCCAGTGACCTGATGGCGACGGACACCTACAACAAAGTATTCAGCATGCACGGCATCATCATGATCTTTCTGTTCCTGGTGCCGTCGGTTCCCGCCACAATTGGAAACTTCCTGATTCCCCTGATGGTTGGCGCGAGAGACCTTGCCTTCCCCAAGATCAACCTGCTCAGCTGGTACCTGTATATGGGTGGCGGCCTGTTTGTGCTGGCGGCAATGGTGCTGGGCGGCGTGGATACCGGCTGGACCTTCACGACCCCGCTCTCAACGCACTACTTGAATACGCATGTTGTGACAGCAGCGATGGGAATCTTTCTAGCGGGTTTCTCTTCCATCTTTACCGGCCTCAACTTTATCGTCACGATTCACCGTATGCGTTGTCCGGGCATGACGTGGTTCCGCTTACCCCTGTTCGTCTGGGGGCATTACGCAACTTCCATAATTATGATTCTCGGTACTCCGGTGCTGGCCATCACGCTGGTGCTAGTGGCGCTGGAACGTACCATGAACATCGGCGTGTTTGACCCGACCAAGGGCGGCGACCCGCTACTGTTTCAACATTTGTTCTGGTTCTATTCGCATCCCGCAGTCTACATTATGATTTTGCCTGGGATGGCAGTCATCTCAGAGGTGATCAGTACCTTTTCTCGGAAGCGCGTGTTCGGGTATACCGCGGTCGCATTTTCTTCGGTCGCAATTGCCGTCTTCGGCTTTCTGGTTTGGGAACATCACATGTTCATCATGGGCGTCAGTCAGTACTCAGCGCTGGTCTTTTCGCTGCTGACGATGCTGGTTGCGGTGCCGTCCGCCATCAAGATCTTCAACTGGTCGATGACGCTGTACAAAGGTTCCATCACCTTTGAAACCCCGATGCTATACGCCTTCGGCTTTATGGGCCTGTTTACCATCGGCGGACTGACGGGAATTTTTCTGGCGACCTTGGGCATGGACATTCACCTGACAGAGACGTACTTCATCGTGGCGCATTTCCATTTTGTGATGGTTGGCGGCATGCTGATGGCATATCTGGCTGGCGTGCATTTCTGGTGGCCGAAGATGACGGGACGCATGTATCCGGAAGGCGTTTCCAAGACAGCCGCCGTCATTACCTTTATCGGATTCATTGTCACCTTCTTCCCACAGTTCATTCTGGGATACCTCGGGATGCCGCGTCGCTATGCCGCGTATCCGGCGGACTTCCAGGTGCTGAACGTATTCTCCACCGCCGGCGCTTCCATCCTGGGGATTGGCTACCTGCTGCCCATGCTCTATCTACCGTGGTCCCTGAAATATGGAAAGATTGCCGGCAACAATCCCTGGCAGGCAACTGGACTTGAGTGGCAGATTCAGTCGCCGCCTTTGACAGAGAATTTCCCCGAGATTCCGATTATGGATCACGAAGCCTACGACTACGAGTGGCTGGCAAACAAGACTCACCACGAGGTACAGACCGTTGGATAGCCAATCGATTGCGACGACGCCCGAGGAACTGGAAAGCTCCGGACTGCCGCATGCGCATGACCACCCTGCGTTTATGCGGCACCACTTTGAAGACATCGGCCAACAGCGCGAGGCGGCCAGTTTCGGCATGTGGGTGTTTCTACTGACGGAAGTGATGTTTTTTGGCGGTCTGTTCTGCGCCTATCTCATCTTTCGCAACTGGTATCATCCGGCTTTCGTCGCCGGCAGCAACACGCTGGATATCACCTTGGGCACCACGAATACGGCTGTCCTCATTGGCTCCAGTTTCACCATGGCCATGGCTGTTTACAGCGCGGAAATGCGGCGCAAAGGGCAGTTGATTCTCTTTCTGGTCTTGACCATTGTTTTAGGCAGTGTGTTCCTCGGCATCAAGGCCGTGGAGTACCACCAGAAGTATGTGGATCATCACATCCCAGGAATGAATTTTTCCATCCAGGAGTTTGTGCACCCGACCAATCCAAAGGCGATTCCACTGGCCCCTGACATGGCGGAAAAAACGCAGTTGTATTTTTTCCTCTATTTCGCGATGACCGGAATGCATGCGCTGCATATGATTATCGGGATTGGAATGCTCTTTTTCCTGGTTGCCCGGGCCTCAAAGGGCGCCTTCACCGCAGGCCACGTGATGCCGATAGAAAACTTCGGCTTATATTGGCATTTCGTCGACATTGTCTGGATATTTTTGTTCCCATTGCTCTACCTGATCAGCCGGTATCGATAGCATCGCAATCACCGCGCAATAGAATTTGAAGACGTCCGCAGTCGCGGGGAATATGGAGTCCCGAGCATGACCGAGAAGACCAAACAAACGCATCAAGATGCGGAAGTTCACATTGTGAGGCCACCCGTCTATCTCGCAATCTTTGCCGCCCTGATGGTGCTGACAGCGTTGACCACCGGCATATCGTTCATCGACCTGGGGGTGTTTAATGCCGTCATTGCGCTGGCCATCGCCTGCGTCAAGGCGTCGCTGGTGGTGCTGTTTTTTATGCACATTCACTACAGCTCTCGACTGCTGAAGTTGACGGTGGCGGCGGGGCTGTTTACGTTCATGCTGCTCATCAGCCTGACCATGACGGACTATATCAGTCGCGCCTGGGGAATGTTTTAATCGAGCCTGCTGTGCGCTCTAAACTTCGAATCGGCCAAATGAAAGATGCGATTCAGCAGGTCCGATTGCGCCGCTTCTGGGGGGCGGCCATTTTTTCTCTGGGCACCCTCTGGGGTCTTGCAAACCTTGTCTACTTCCCAGTTGCAGCACTGACCAGCATCGTTGGCAGTTCCTGGCTGGAAGTTTGTATCATCCTTGCCGGCGGCCTGCTCACTTTCGCCGCGTCTGTCCTGGCTTTTTATCATCGTCGCATTGCCTCCCGGTTTTTACTCGCTGGCGGCATTTTTCTGTTGCTGTTGGCCGGCGGCGGACAAGTCATTTTCCCGCTGAGTACTCGCGGAATCCCGAATCTTCTGTTGCTTTTTCTTTCCGGCATGGTGGCCATCTCACTGGGTCTCTTTGGGGCGATCACCGATCGAAAAGGCTGGCCTTCCCTCCGCGATCTTCCTTGAGCGGCTGAGAATTTCAACTTCATTTCCGCTGCTACCGGGAACCGGTTACGATGGAACGTTGGGCCATCTCAACACTGGAGTTCTCGAATGAACCGCAAGATTGCCGCGCGTCCTCAGTTGGCGCACCTGTCCGCACATTTGGATGAGCTGAAACAAAAAGGCACCTACTTCCATTTACGCATTCTGGAGGACCAGCAGGAGCCGGTTTGCACCTACGATGGAAAGCGCGTCATCAATCTGGCGTCCAACAATTACCTGGGCCTGACGGCGCATCCAAAGCTGCGCGAGGCCGCGATCGAGGCGACGCGCAAATATGGGGTGGGCTCCGGCGCAGTGCGGACCATCGCCGGGACGATGCGCATCCACATGGAGCTGGAAGAAAAAATAGCGCGGTTCAAGAATGTTGAGGCGTGCGTTGTGTTTCAGTCCGGCTTTACCGCTAACGCGGGTACGGTCTCTTC